>CALGIR010000217.1 GCA_937915475.1 uncultured Bacteroidales bacterium | reverse complement strand
GTAAGTTTGTATAACCATCTGTAACAATTGTCCGATTAATAGGGGGCTAGACCATTAATAGTACTTGCATCCAGTGTAACAGCAGCAATACGTGTTAGTGCTCTTCCATTAAGTACAGCACCAGTTGTAAGCGTTATTGACTGATCGGCTAGAACATTCCCGTAGAAGATTGAGTTTGTTCCAAATGTTGCAGAAGTGCCAACAATCCAAAAGATGTTTTTTTCCTGTGCGCCACCTGCCAAAACAATACTGGTTCCAGAATCTGTTGTTAATGTTGATCCTATCTGGAATATCCACACAGCATCTGCATTACCTTGTGCATCTAGTGTCAAAATTCCGTTAGGACCTGTTCCCGATATTCCACTTGTTGATGAGTTTGAATACAGACCTGGTGCATAGGTTAGACCCCCCAGTTGGCCAGGCAATGAAATGGCATTTTCAGTTCTGCCTTGTCCATCTATATATGCAGCAGTTAAGCATATTTTTGCGGCTTCTGCAATGGGAGTAGTAATCTCCTGATCTCCATTTATAACGCCGGGAGGGAAACCAACTAAAGCTGATCCTGGGAACAATGCAACATCTCCGTTAATAATTGAAAGACCTGTGCTTGAAATACCAGAACCTGCAATTATTGCAAATGGTGCAGCACAGTCAAGGTCAATTGGGGGTGGACCTATTGGGGGAATTGCAGTGAAGTTTGCTGTGATATTTTTATTCCCATCCATAAGTACAGTTAATGGGTTGTCTGTTCCTGTTGCATCACCGCTCCAAGAGGTAAATTCATACCCTGTATTTGCGGTTGCTGTTAGCACTACGATATCTCCTAGCGTGTAGGTTTGTTGATCAGGAACTTTCACGACAATTCCGTTTGCTGCAGCTACATTTAGGGTAAGCCCTATGGTTGTGAAGTTGGCTACCAACGTCCGGTTTTTGGTAATGGTAAAGATATACTCTACATCAGTAGAGGCAATGTCTGTTCCTTCTGTCCAGTTGATAAAGTTGTATCCTGTAGCTGGCACTGCTTTAACGGTTACCGAAGTTCCTGAGTCATACGAGCCAGCGCCAGTTGTTGTACCACCTAATGTAGGGTTCGATGACAACGCTATTGTATATTGTTGTTGGATACCAGTAGTAAAACTCCAGACTTTATCTTCCTGAAGCGCATTTTTCATTGGGTCTCTTACCCCTTTTTTTATTGTTGCTGTATAAAGTGTAGAGGGGGCAAGTGGCTCTTTAGGAGTAAAAGCATAAGTAGCTGTTTGGGTAGTCATCTCTGAAACAGGGTTTGATCCTTGCTTTAGTTGAGATTTTGAATTGATTGTGGATGTACCCGTACTTGCTTTAACACCTAATGGAGCAACCGTTCCTGAAATAGGATTTGTTCCCTGCATTAATATAAAGGATGTAGAGTTAATCGTTGCAGGATCCATATTCTCATTAAATGTGGCAGTAATAACCTTATTGAGAGCTACATTTATGGCTTCATCAATGGGATCTGTAGAAATCACTAAAGGGCAAACGCCTACAATTTCTCCCGTAAAGTCATCCTTTTTACATTGCGACATAAAAATGGTTAGTAGCAATATTGCCATTAAGGGTGTAATAAAAAACCCTAAGAACCTCCTCTGTTTGCGTTCGGGAGATTTTTTTCTTTTTGTTAAAATAGTTTTGCTTAACATTTTCAGCGAATTTTAGTAAGTAATGATTTAATATAAAAGTACTATAACCGAACAGGGTAGCCATTACATAATTCTTGTAATAGTTTACATCATTCACACATTCGGAATGCGCTCTGGAGCGATTTCAAGGGATTGGGTTTAAACAGAGGATGATCTAATTTTACAGGATAGATTTCTGTTTGGGCAAAGTTTTTCTTGATGCTTATGGAACTAAGCATATTTAAGCATTATTTTTCTGTTTATAAATAACGCTATTGTTTTATATATAGAAATTGGAGGATTGTTTCTTAATGAGGAACGGTCCCGTCTATGGCTGTAATATGCGATAAACCTGTGATGGGTTTCGTGTAGTTTCTTTCAGGTTCTTGCTCACTCCAAATAAAGTTTATCATATTTGATGGTTCACCAAAAGCGTTCTAAATAAACATTGTCAAGTGTTCTGCCTTGCTGCCCATTTAGGCTTTTATTGTCTTTCAACTCTTAACAAGGTGGATATGACAAGAGATTGTATGGTGTCGTGCGGGATTGGGAGGTAAAAGCCCTTCAGTTTACACTGACTTGTTTTTACGAAATACAACCCCGCACGCACTATACCATTGATTATCGTTTTGTTGCCAATAATGTTCCTTATTGAACACGCATTATCACCAACGATGCAGAAACAGGATTTGCACCGCCGGCGTTTTGAGTTATGGTAAGAGCTGTCGAGTTACCTAATGGATTTACTACACTCAAAGTACTATTTACAGAAGTTGTAGTAATTAAACTATTGCCTGTAATCTGGGATGTAAGTGCTGCACGCCCAACAGTTGTACGAGTAATTTCAGTACCATCTAATGCTAAAGCAAGTTGACCCGCTTCATCAATACTTACCTGCCAACTAACCATATAAGTACCTATATCAGGTAATATAAACCCGGTTGTAGATAAACGCGTAATTCCGCTTGATGGTCCATTCTGTGGAAACTCAATTGCTGCACCCACTGCAACTGTGGCTGTATTATCACCTGGCATCAATGCATAAAATTCTGCAAATGGCATTACACCGTCTGTTGAGTTAATAACATACGGATTACCCGTAGTTCCTGTTCCTGTTACGCTAACATTGTTTCCTGCCGTTACTTTGGTTTCGGAGCCATCGGCTGCTGCGGGAATTGTAGGTTTGTTAAGAATGAGAGCATCGCCTGCTGTAGCATTCCAATCCGCTTTCACATTTGCTTGAGCGCCAACTTCGATACCATTCAGTTTTATTTTATCGGCTGCAGGGTAACTAATTTTGGCTGTATTTGCAGCAATGGCATTAGTTTGGACTGTAGTAATGCCAACCTTAGCATTGTTTGCTGTAATATCACTTGCTTGTTGTGTAGTAATGCTAACCTTAGCATTATTTGCTGTAATATCACTCGCTTGTTGTACAGTAATACCTACTTTTTCTGTATTTGCAGCAATGGCATCAGCTTGGTTTGTAGTAACACCAACCTTAGCATTGTTTGCAGCAATATCACTCGCTTGTTGTGTAGTAATACCAACCTTGGCATTGTTTGCTGTAATATCACCTGCTTGTTGTACAGTAATACCAACCTTTTCTGTATTTGCAGCAATGGCATCAGCTTGGTCTATAGTAATGGTGGTTGGGGTATTTGTCAAATCTGTATAATCTTTATCCCACGCACTAAATATAGGGTCGGTTTCTGTAAATCCTCCGCTAATATTTTCAGCAGTTTTTGCATATAATGCATAAGGTACACTCAATAGTTGACTCGTGCCTGTAATGGTGTAGTTTGCTTTTCCTTTGGGGTCGATTTCGGTCTTAATAAAATAGATGTCGTTGCCCCAGTCAATAGTTCTAAATTCTACACCTCCACCAACTTCAATACTTACTAATCCATTTGTATTGGTAATTGCTGTTTGGGTTTCGCTATAAACTACCATTCCGCTTGCAGAACCTTGCAAAATGCTTATTTGCATGCCTACCTGAGTGTTAGTTACTAAGGCATCGTTATTGTTGCGGATTACTGCCTGATAGCTTATTCTTTCGGAGGTTTGAGCCCATGATGATGAGCAGATGAGCAGATTTGTTAATGTGATGATTAACGTTACTCCAAATTTGTACATTTTTGGTTTCATTATATTAAAATTTAAGATTAATTTTATTGTTGTTAAATAGTGTGATGATACCTAATCATCACATTAACGTATCAATCAGTTTTTAACTATCTTAAATGTTTTTACGTTCTTGATTCCTTCCATAACTCTTACAAAATAAACTGCAGGGATAAGATTGCTCATAACAATGCTTGTTTTCTCGTTTGTGATTTTGGTACTAAGCAAAAGTTTTCCCTGCATATCAAACAGCTGGTACGATAAGTTTGAAATATCAAATTCGTTAATGCTCAGTGTAAGATAATCGGATGTAGGATTTGGGTAAGCTGTAATTGTAAGATTTATACCTATGGCTTCTTCAATTCCACTTACTGTCGAAATTTCGTAGGGTTGCTGTACTCCCTGTGCCACCGAACCATTTGTACCCGTGTTTGTGGTGTAAACTACCTGTCCAATGGAATAGCTTGCCGAGCCTCCATTGCCTAAAGCATTACCACCCGTGGCGTTAACGCTTTCTTGTGCTTGTAGCCCTGCTAGTCCAAGACCTAACAAGAGCACGGCACTTAATTTTAATCTTTTGTATTTCATCTTCATCTTTGTTTTTTGCTTGTTTCGTTAAGTTATTGAGTTCAGCGTGTTTTTTCCAATGAATGGTAGCAATCCGACGTTAATAGGACTCCTTGGTTGGTAGTTCATGAGCTCGGCTCTTCGTGAATATCTGTGTCGGATTTTCCAGGTGCAGCCTGTTCAATGGTGTAATCATTTGAAAATCTTTTCGTGATGGATTGTAGTATAAGGTATTGTTTATGAGGTTTAAGTGATAGTGTTGGTGTGCAATTGTGGCTGCTTCCTTTGTACGTCTTCCTTTTTTGCTCAAGAAATTGAATGTTATTAATTTTTTGTCCAAATAAATTAGGTCGCTTTGATGTGGCAACTCATAAAAACCCTTTTGTGGTCTCTTTAGTCAGTATACACTTAGGATGAATAGAATAATTAAAAGAAAGAACCACCATGCTAAATAATGAATAGGGTATAATGGCTTTCTTTCAAGACATTTATTCGTACAGAAGTTTATATATCTCCTGTAAATCAGGCGAAAGGATAATTTCTGTTCTGCGGTTACTGGCTCTTCCTTGACTAGTTTCATTCGTTTCTATGGGATGAAATTGACTTTTCCCAGAGGCGGTAATACGTTTCGAATCGAAACCGTAATCATTGGTAAGGATGCGTACAATAGCTGTTGCCCTTGCTGTGCTTAAGTCCCAATTGTCTTCAAATGCCAGGGTTTTAATGGGGATATTGTCGGTATGCCCTTCAATCGCAACCGTGAAATCTCCAGAACCTTTTAAAACATCAGCCAGTGATTTAAGTGCTTTTTTTCCTTTGGGATCAACAAAATCGCTGGCCGATTTGAATAACAGTTTTTCTGCCAATGATACATACACATTTCCGTCTTTTACATAAACGCTTAGCTCATCTGCTTTATAATTCATTAGAGCATTGGCAATTGAGTTTTTAAGCTTGTTACTCTTTTCTGCCTGAGCATCGATAATATTCTGAAGATTGTTTAATCGTCTAGCTTGTTCGGCAATGGTCATTTTTGATACTGATGAGCGCATTGCCGTAATTTCTTGAATTGATGCGTATTCCTTTTGCATCATTTCGTTTTCCTTTTGCATGCTGACTTTTTCATTCTCGGCATCTATTAGCAGCCTATTGCATGCATCCAGCTGACCAGTTGTGTTTGCATTCTCTTTCTGTAGCTTATCAACTATGGCTTCTGAAGCCGTAAATTTCTTGCTTGAAACGCATGACGTAAACGACATCCCAGCCACCAAAACTAATAAAGTTAGATAGTAGATAGATTTTTTCATAATTTCCATTTTTAGTTGAATTTCCACTAAAGATGAGGACTTTAAAGGCGTATAGTGTTACATAATTATTGCAAAGAGTTACATCATTCACACATATGCAGTTCTCCCCTGTGTTACTGGAACATTACAGTTGCTGGCTTTCCAATTTCAAAATCGCGGAAGCCAAAATCAGCAGTTTGAAAGGAGTTTAACTTAAACAGATTATTTCCAATACCTGGAATTTCTGGATAGAAAGAAATGGAGATTTGAAAAGTATTCAGGACTAGATTTTCATTTTTTATTATAATACCTAAACCAATTTGTGAATATAGTTTGCTAGAGCGGAATCCTTTTTCAGCATCGCCGAGCATGCCCAACGAAAAGGTGAAGTAGGGACCAAAACGGAAACCAATAAAATTCCATGGTGCGTATAGCTGAGTTTGCGAAGTAAGCACCATCCTGCTGTGGCCAGACAATATGGGGCTATTAAATCCTCTCAGGCCATATTCATTGTTTATGGTTAGGCTATCATAATCGGTGCGGTTGATGCCAATAATAATTTGAGGCTTAACGAATTGCCTGAATTTCCATCGTCCGATTTCAATGAGATTAGTAAAATAATTTATGTCGGCGCTAAAAACGCCCTGCTCTGCTTTTGATTCACGTAGGAATGTGCCATATTCAAAGTTGGAACTAAGATAGCCCCACGAATGATATTTCCCAGAGGAGAAACGTCCTCCCATATATATACGCCCAACACAGTTTTTTATCTGATACCCGCTGGTTAAGCTTATAACTCTACCAACTGGTACATCTTCTGTTACCCCAAATTTAAAAATAAATTTATCCTTCACATATTGCCGCGATGAGATACCAAGACTTGTAAGGAAAAAGTTTTCATCGGTGTGAAACTGAAGAGTATCAACTGTCTCGAGTGGTTTTTCGAGGTAATGCGTTCGGGTAAATCGTGCGCTCGAAATAAAATTGGTTGTGCGTTTAAATTCCGTTCTTCCCTTAAAAACAAGAATGGAATTTCCAGCCCAGTAATCCTGCTGGTTATATTTATAGTGCATACTATTGGGCAGTTCAAGTGTCTCGTTATAAAGATGTTGTGAAAAATTTACTCCAGCCGCCCATTTTGCAAAGGATGAGAAAAACGGTCTGTCAATGGCTATACTTTTAATAAAATTACCGTATTCATCGGTGCCGTATTGTAGAGTTGAATTAATAAAGGTATTGCGGAAATTGGGGACAAAGTATTTTGTTTGGTAAGCATAGTTATCGGTTGAATGATTCCAGACAAGGTTGTTCTGAAACTCATGTCCTAACCCCAGAAAGTTATTGTCTTTTAGTTTAAAAGTGATGCGTGAAGAGGAAATTGAACCTCCAGGAATAAGGCTCCATTTATCTAATTCGCGAATAAATATATCAACAGAATCGGGGCTTTCGGCTACTTCCTCAACATAAAACGACACATCGGTTATGTAGCCCATGCTGCGGACTAACCGTTCCGATTCTTTTACCCGTAATGCGTCAAATGGTTGGTTTTTACGAATGAGAAGTAAGTTTCGAATGGTACTGGTTCGTGTTTTTATGTGAATACGGTTTCCTGCTCTAAGTAGGAAGTTTGGCGATGAGGTAATGGTATCCCCAATTGAATTTTTGAAAGGGTCAAGGGTCACGATTTTAATGTTCCTGATAATTTTCCCTTCGAAAGTTGAATAGGGTTTTTGTATCTGTATTTTTCTTTTCTCTTTTTGCTGTAAATTAGGTGCAACTGGTTTGAAAAACAAATGGTACATGAATCTGGTGAGTTTACTTCGGTCGGAGTAGGTTTCAATTTTTTTATAAAGAAGAGTTGAATCTTTAGGCGCTGAAGTTTCCTGTGCAAATGCAAAATCATTAGCAATCAGTGAGACGAAAAAAAGAATGACCACAATTCTGAACCACATTCTTAACCTTCATTTTCCAATCGTTTATTCCTTTCCTTTATCAGCTCCATTTTTAATCTCAGTATTCTTCTTCAGTTTTGCTTCTTCTTTAGCCTTTCGTCTAAAATAACCCCTGAATAGGAAATTATGCTTAAGCGCTTCCATGTTTTCATTCAGTCCTATTGAACTCTCTTTAAGGTTTAGAATGGTCTCTGTCAAGTCTCCTGAGGTAGTTGTGTCCTGGATTAACATACCCAAAGTGCCCTGGCCGCTGTTAATTTTTACCATTACTTCTCCAAGTTGATTTGAAGCAATCTCTGTTTGGGCTGCAGTCTTTTGCAAACTCTGCATAAAGGTAAGAATATTTTCTCCTGCAACTTCAAGGGTCTCATCCAATCCTTCTGAACTGCTCTTAAGATTCACAATCGTTTGGTTGATATTTTCTGCAATGGTTGAATCTTGTATTAGCCTGCCCAGTGTGCCTTGTCCGCTATTAATATTTATCATTATTTCAGCAAGTTGCAGGCTAATTACTTCAACATTTACCGATGTTGTTTGCAAACTTGCCAGAATGGCATCGGTTTCAACGGGTTCTTTGGAAGCGAGTTGCTGCCCATCCTTTGCCATGGGTGCATTGGTGCTGCCATATGTAATAACTAATAGGCGGTCGCCAATAAGCCCCTCGGAACCAACAGCAACCTGGCAGTCTGATTTAATAAACTGCTGAACATTTTTTCTTATCAACATATCAACCCAAACCGTTGAGTCGTTAATTATTTTAATATTGTCGACGGTTCCAACGTTTATTCCAGTAAAGCGGACATTATTTCCCACCTGTAAACCACTCACATTCCGAAAAGTAGCAGATAACTTAAAAACAGGGTTAAACAAATTTTGTTGTTTACCAATGATAAAAATGGCAAGTACAAACAATGCTAGCCCGCCAATGATAAACAACCCCAACCGTACTTTAAATTTTTCAGTATGTGTATCCATGATTTTCCGTTTTTTTTGATTTTTATTTAAAGAAAGGTTTAATGTTTGGGTCGTCCGATTTTTCGAACATTTTCAGACTTCCCTCCAGATAAACTTTTCCCTCTTTTAGCATAATCACACGGTTAGCATTGGTGCGTGCACAAGCAATGTCATGTGTAATAATTATGGACGATGTTTTGTATTTTTCCTGAACCTCGTTTATAAGCAAACTTATTTCATCGGAGGTTACAGGATCGAGCCCGGTTGTAGGTTCGTCATACAGCATTATCTGTGGATCAACAACAATAGTTCGGGCCAGACTTATTCTTTTTCTCATTCCGCCCGAAAGTTGTGAGGGCATTTTATTTTGAGCATCAGGTAATCCTACATTTTCTAATACTTCAGCTATCTTTTCACTGATTTCCTTTTTAGTAAGACCCTTTTTTATTCTTTTTAGGTGAAACTCTAGGTTTTGTTTAACTGTCATAGAGTCATACAATGCACCGCTTTGAAATAAGAAGCCAATTTCTTTTCTAAGTTCATTCAACTCTTCCCGTTGCAAAACTGTCACATCCTGCCCAAGTACGTTGATTGATCCGCCATCGGAACTTAATAACCTAACAATACATTTTATTAAAACAGACTTTCCGCTGCCCGATTTACCAAGTACAACCAGGTTTTCACCATTAAAGAGTTTTAAGGAAACATCCTTTAAAACCTCTTGGTTGTCGAACGATTTACTGAGATTATTTATCTCAATCACAGCTTCGTTACTATTGGTTTTATGGGAGGAATATGTAGTCATATCTGTTTGGTTTGAATTTATAATATCAACATATCAGATACTTGAGCTGCAATTAAATCGATTACAATTACCATGAAGGAAGCTATTACCACCGCTGAATTGGCAGCAATACCAACACTTGCGGTACCTCGCCCCGCATTATAACCCTGATAGCATCCAACCAAACCAATTGCAGCTCCGAAAAAAAATGTTTTTACAACGGCAGGGAGTAGGTCAGAAAAGCCAACAGAAGCAAACGCCTGCGAAAAAAACAGGGCAAAACTTACATCCCCTTTTATATTGGCGCCTGCCCAACTTCCTAAAATACCAAGGGCATCGGCATATAATACGAGTAAAGGAATCATGAGCGTTGCAGCAAGTACCCTGGTAACCACTAAAAATCGCATTGGATTGATGGAGGAAACTTCCATGGCTTCAATCTGTTCCGTTACTTTCATTGAACCCAGTTCTGCGCCCATGCCCGAACCAATTTTACCAGCACATATCAGTGCGGTAATCACTGGCCCCATTTCTCTGATGAGTGACACGGTTACCATACCCGGGAGCAAGTCGAAAACTAGACGAGCCCAGGGGACAGTTAGCGACTGAATTGTTAGCACCAAACCCATAATGGCTCCGGTAACAGTGATTAAGGGTAACGATTTGTAGCCAATGTGAAAGCACTGACGGAAAAATTCTTTGAATTCAAAATCACGCGAAAACGTTTCCTTTACCAGTACGGTAATAAATATGAAAACGGAAGCAACTTCTGCGAAAAAAATGCTTGCTATTTGCGTTTTTTCCAATGTCTTTTCACTCAGCCTTTTGGTCTGCTGAGTTGCAAATCCTTTAACTCTAATGACTGGAATGATTTTTTTCATGGTAAGGCCCTTTTGAATTCAAGTTTTGCAGTTTTAAAATCAACTTCGGCTAAATTCTGATAAACGTTAACTTCATAATATCTATTTGTGGTCGCAGCTTTCTTTATACTACCTTTTTCCACTTATATACCTAATACAAAAAAGAAGAGCCAATCGACACGTCATTGCGAGCGTACTTTGCGAAGCAATCTCATGATATTCGGTAATATATAAATAAAGCAAGTTTGTCTTAACCCGCAAAGGCTCTGAGTCTTGCGATGACAGTTTTGGGTTTAGGTATAAACACAGATAATCATTAATTTAAATTGTTGCCAAAGTTCCATGATATAAAGGTAGGTACCAGGATAATGGGAACTATTACATCATTCACACCAATAGTTACATCATTCACACATTTTACTGCAAGTTATTTTTTAATTAATTTCTCTAGCATTGGTTTAATTTTAAATTGTGTGGGCATAGTATCACCCAGTAAAAACCCCCAGGGTTGCAGATACTCAACATGGTCGAATATGAGTTTGGCAATAGCCGTAAGCGGAATGGCAATTATCATACCCGGGATGCCCCATAATGCAGCAAACCCTACTACAGCAACGATAGAAGCAAAGGCGTTGAGTTTTACTTGCGAGCCAACAATTTTTGGGGTAATAAAGTTGTTATCAACAAATTGTGTGAATAAATATAGCGCCAAAACCAGCAAAGCAAACCAGGGTGATGTTTTGGTCGCAACGGCAATTAGCATCGGTATTATGGCTGCTATAATGGAACCAATGTATGGAATGAGATTGAGAAAGGCACCCATTATGCCAATAATTATTGCATATTCTATACCCAGAACCAGTAGCCCAATTGTGTACATGGTAGCAATTATGGCTATTTGCAAAAGCAACCCGATAAGGTAGCGTTGGATTAGTGTCTTTATTGAATTAATAACTTCGTTTACCTTATTGCGGTGACTTTTATCAAAAACACGGCGAAAAAATTCGATTAGAAGGGGTTGGTAAAATAGTAGCATAAATATATACACAGGAATCAAAAATATAAATACCAATACACTACCTACGCTTGCAATGGTTTGCCCAATTTGTAGGCTTCCAATGAATTCGTTTTTGGTTTTTATAATCCATGCGGTAATTTCGCGGTTGCTTAAGTTAAAATGTCCCGAAATCCAAACTATGGTTTGGTTGAGAATCTCTGTAAATTTATCTACTAAATTTGGGAGTGATTCGCTAAACCGGCTCCCTTGTGAATATAAAAGGAGGCCCAATGATGCAATCACCAGAAAGGTTAGTAATAGAGTAATGATAATGGCCAATACTCGGTTAATCCTAATTCTTACAAACATATTTACAACGGGGTGTAAAACAATGGCAAAGATGGTTGCAAAAATAAGAGGGATAATAATACCTTTAGCGACGTACAGCACGGTAACAAAGGCAATCAACCCTATAAGAACAAGGGGAGCCTTTACGCTTATGGGGATTTTTATATTTGTGTTTGGCACTGTTGGTTTTATTTATTCCTCTTTTTGAAAAATATGGTGTGAAATATATTCGGTAAAAGATTTTACTGTTTCTGGATTTTGAGCAATTATATTGGTAACACCAAATTGGAGTATGGCTCCAAAAAATCTTTTAAATACATTACTTGAACCACCAAAGACGGCTTTTTTAGATACATAACCAGCTGCAAGCCCAATCCCTGCACTTAGAAGATTGTCAGAAAGATAATGCGAAGTAGATATATTCTTTATGGTATTTCGAATTAGGTTGGCAGGTTTTAAACTTTCATAAGCCTGATGAAAATCTTCTCTCATTACTTTCAAGTTAATAGCCTGCTTTTCTTCCAGCAATTGGATAGCATCCAGAAGGTCGGCTTTGCAAGATATATTTTCCATAGGATTCTATTTAAGTGCCTGTTTAATAATATGATTATAAATTTTCCTTTTAATCCGATTGTGCAAGAGATGTACTATAAGTCCAATAATTCCATAAAATGCAGCAACTACCAAAAAGCCATAAATGATATTCTCTAATATTTCTCCCAAATAAAGAGCCAAACCCAAATTGAGAAAAAGCAGGAATACCATTAGAATCATTAAAACAATAAGACGTGGAATTATAGAGGAAACCGTATCTGAGGTTTTATCAATTGTCTTAAGTTTTATTAGATTCAAACTAGTTTTACCATAATCGGTAGCACTTTCCAGTAGCGTTTCAATTGAATCCTTAAAGTTTTCAGTAGTTTCGGGCATGATACTCTTGTTTTTTATATGAGATTAAGCAATTTCCTGTTGGTCTTGTTCATCTACTATTGTTAACAGAAACATTGTTTTTTCCGCTGTTGTGAGGCTGTACTTAATGTTATCATAAAGCGAAAACAGCTGTCCTTCTTTAAGTATTATTGACTCTTTTCGTGTGCGCAACTTTAATTTTCCCTCAATTACCTGAAAAGTAACTGAATCATTGCTTTGAAACGCGTCAATTTCCATATCTTCATGTATGGCAGTTAGCACAACCTGCCTCCCTGGCTTGTTGACAAGGACTTTTGAATATAATTTTCCTCTCATCGTAAGGTTGTTTTAATTTTACCTTTACAAAAATCCTTGGCAAAGTGAAACTGCGCAAAAACATAATTATTGACGGTTTCATTTTGCCATAGGAATTTGCTTTCAATGTTCCTGTGTACCTACTTGTGCATTCTCTCTTACAACACAGATTACGCTAACATGACGCTTTTTTAAGGTCCAGCTATTTTTGTGCTTTTTTAGCTTCTTCCGATTTAGGCATTTTCTCTTCTGCGTAATCAGTAATATCCTCTTTTACCTTTTCAAATTTATCGGAAATGTCTTCGAGTAAATCATCAAATTTGTCCTTTACCGAATCGTACAAATCTTCACCTTTTCTTACAATTTTTTTTCTGGTTTTCGACCCTTTTTCAGGGGCCAATAAAATTCCTGCTAATGCACCAGCGGCTAAGCCAGCTAGTACGCCTAAAAAAACTTTTCCTGAATCCATAGTTGTTTTTTTTAATTGATTTAACTTGATATTACAAAGAACGGGTTTCTATAGCTACTGTATGTTACATAATTTTGCAAAAGAGTTACATCTTTCACACATTCGGTAGAAGCCGCCCTTTTTTGTTGTGCACAATACCCTAACAGAACTTTGTATAACATTACAGTAACTTTGTTAATTGCCCTGTTTGTAATACTTCAGAGCTTCGGGCATTATTTTTTTTAGATTTTTAATTCTCGTTTCATCTGAGGGGTGGGTACTTAAAAACTCAGGAGGGTTTGCTCCTCCGGCATCCGACATTCGTTGCCAGAAAGGTATTGTTTCCTGAGGGTTGTATCCAGCCATGGCTGCAAATATCAACCCATAATGGTCGGCTTCTGTCTCCTGCTGTCGCGACCAAGGCAACACAGCGCCAACAGTGCTTCCAATGCCATAAGCCTGCATAAATAAACTTTGTGTTTGCTGTGGTTTTTGCGATAAGGCAACCTCCAGTGCCATTCCCCCAAGTTGTTGAACCATTCCTTGGCTCATTCGTTCGCTACCATGTTTGGCAATGGCATGTGCAATCTCGTGTCCCACAACAATTGCTAGGGCGGTTTCATTTTGTGTTATCGGTAATAAACCCCTATAAACAACCACTTTACCTCCTGGCATACACCATGCGTTAGCCTCTTTGCTGTTAATGGTATTAAACTCCCAGGCATACCCGTCTATTACCGATTGTTTTCCCTGCTGAGTGTAGTATTTTGTTATGGCATTCGAAATCCGCATACCCACTCGGGTAACCATTGCAGCATCGTCATTGACTCTATGGTCTAATACCTTATTTTCATCAAGGAATGTTCTGTATTGACTTGTTGCCATCAATTGCAGTTCCGATTCCTGAATCAAACTTAGCTGCTTACGGCCTGTTACCTGGTTTAGTATACATCCTTGAAAAAAAACAGTAACTATAATAAAAATTAATATTTTTTTCATTTTTTCATTTTTTTAAATGAAAAATTGGGATTTTAAATCGCAATTTTAAATATGGGATTTATGGTTTTTCATAAATCCCATATTTTAAACACAAAATTATAGAACCCTTTTCCCTTGAACAAGCCTAAGTATTACTGCAATTATTGCAATTACAAGCAGAATATGTATTAACCCTCCGGCACTGTATCCAATAAAACCAATTGCCCATGCAATTACTAGTATAACAGCAATGATGTAAAGTATGTTTCCCATGATTTGAAATTTTAACAATTATTATTGTGAATACTTTATTGGTAGCATAAACTATGGATGTTCCATAGATTCTGTTTTCACAATCCAGAATTATAAAATCCTTCTTCCCTGGATAATTCTAATTATTACTGCAATAACCGCAATAACAAGCAGGATATGTATTAACCCTCCGGCACTGTATCCAATAAAACCAATTGCCCATGCAATTA
>CALGIR010000216.1 GCA_937915475.1 uncultured Bacteroidales bacterium | reverse complement strand
CGACGCTCTTCCGATCTAGATCCACTCCTCTTATGGCAGCAACCGCATACGCATCGCGTAACTCTAGCAAGGCTGCAATAGTGGCTTTCACAAGATTATGAGGATTTGATGACCCCTTAGATTTTGCGAGCACGTCGGTTACCCCAACGCTCTCAAGTACTGCTCTCATTGCACCACCAGCTTTAACGCCTGTACCGTGAGATGCTGGCTTAAGAAAAACCCTTGCGCCACCATATCTTGCAACTTGTTCGTGAGGAATAGTTCCCTTGTAGATAGGTACTTTCACTAAGTTCTTCTTTGCATCCTCAATTCCTTTTGAAATGGCGGAGGTTATTTCACCCGCTTTCCCCAAACCGAAACCAACAATGCCATTCTCGTTACCAACTATAACGATGGCTGAAAAGCTGAATGTTCTACCACCCTTGGTTACCTTGGTTACTCTTTGTATTGAAACTAACCTATCTTTTAAATCAAGATCGGCAGTTTTAACTTTTCTCATACTTGTATTTGTAGACATCGCTTACTAGAATTTAAGACCCCCTTCTCTTGCTGCTTCAGCTAACTCTTTAACGCGTCCATGATAAAGATATCCATTACGATCGAAAACTACAGTCGTAACACCTTTATCCATTGCGTTTTTAGCCGCTAACTTGCCAACAAGGCGGGCTTGTTCGGTTTTAGTAATTTTTGCTTGTTCAGCAATTTCTTTCACTCGTGAGGAAGCAGATGCTAGGGTAACGGCGTTTACGTCGTCGATAACCTGCACGCTAATCTGCTTGTTGCTCCTGAATACGGAAAGTCTTGGTTTTTCTGGAGTACCAGAAATCCTCTTCCGTAATCTCATTTTTATCTTGAGCCTTCTCTGTTGTTTCTTTAGAGCCATATTACATTAACGTTTAACAGATTATACACTAGCTGACTTACCAGACTTCCTGCGGACCTCTTCTCCAACAAAGCGGATACCCTTACCCTTGTACGGTTCTGGTTTACGTAACGAGCGAATTTTTGCAGCCACTGCTCCTAAAAGTTGCTTGTCAGCACTTTTAAGCGTAATAATGGGGTTGCTCCTACGCTCGGTTTTAGTTTCAACTGATACTTCTTTAGGTAGCAGGAAATGAATATCGTGAGAAAAGCCAAGGCTCATTTCAAGCACTTGCCCTTTTGCCTCGGCTTTAAAGCCAACGCCAACTAACTCCTGTTGCACACTCCACCCTTCAGAAACACCAACAACCATGTTATTGATTAAAGCTCGGTATAAACCATGCATTGACCGATGCCGTTTCTGCTCAGTTGGCCTGGTGAGGACAAGCTCCTCTCCCTCAATTTTTACGGTTATATCAGGATCAATAGCCTGAGACAACTCGCCTAGAGGGCCTTTCACGCTTACCACGTTATCGGAGCCTACGGAAACCGTTACTCCTTTGGGTAAGTTTACAGGTTTTTTTCCAATTCTAGACATTTCAATTTGTCATTAATAGATTAGTATACATAGCAAAGCACCTCTCCGCCAATTTTCTGACTTCGTGCTTCTTTATCGCTTAGCACTCCCCTTGAAGTAGAAAGGATTGCAATGCCTAGTCCATTGAGAACACGTGGTAATTCTTCAACCCCTACGTACTTTCTAAGGCCTGGACGGCTAACACGTTCAATGTGCTTTATCGCATTCGTTTTACTCTCTGGGTGATACTTAAGCGCAATTTTAATAATACCCTGTTTATCGTCATCTTCAAATTTGTAGTTTAGGATATAACCTTTATCAAATAAAACCTTGGTAATCTCCTTTTTTACATTTGAAGCAGGTATCTCAACGATCCGATGTTTCGCCATGATGGCGTTTCTAACTCGGGTTAAAAAATCTGCAATTGGGTCAGTAACCATTTGTTTTTGTATTTTTTTTTGTTTACCAACTAGCTTTTCTAATACCTGGAATTAGCCCGTTTGAAGCTAATTCCCGAAAAGTAATACGGCTGATACCGAATTGACGCATATAGCCTCTTGGCCTTCCTGTTACAGAGCAACGATTGCGCTGACGAACCGGACTCGCATTACGGGGAAGTTTTTGTAGTGCAACCCAATCCCCCTCTTCTTTAAGCTTAGCACGCTTGTCGGCATACTTTTCTGCAAGTTTTACTCTCTTAACCTCTCTGGCTTTCATTGATTCTTTTGCCATGGCCTAGTTTTTTTTAACATTTTTAAAAGGAATACCAAATTCTTTAAGCAAAGCATATGCCTCTTCATCGGTATTCGAAGTAGTTACAAAGGTAACCTCTACACCTAAAATCTTGTTTATCTTGTCAATATCAATCTCAGGAAAAATAATATGTTCCTGAATTCCAAGGCTGTAGTTACCTCTTCCATCAAACTTGTTATTTACACCTTTAAAATCTCGGATACGGGGTAATGAAACGCTAATTAGCCTTTCTAAAAATTCGTACATGCGTTCACGGCGAAGGGTAACCTTTACGCCAATGGGCATTTTTTTACGAAGTTTAAAGTTTGATATATCCTTTCGCGATACTGTTTGCACAGCTCTTTGCCCTGCAATTGTAGAAATCTCTTCCTGTGCTATTTCAATAAGCTTTTTGTCGGCAACTGCCTGACCAACGCCCTGATTAAGCACTATCTTTTGAAGTCTAGGAACCTGCATCACACTTTTGTAACCAAAATCTTTGGTCAACTTTGGGATGATTTCCTCTTGATATTTCCTCTTGAGGTTTGGTACGTATTCCATTACTTAATCTCCTCCCCTGATTTTTTAGAGTAACGAACTAACTTATTTTTCTCATTCCTTTTGCGACCTATACGGGTAGGTTTTCCGCTTGACGGATCCAGCAGCATAAGGTTTGAGATATGTATGGGGGCCTCCTTTTTAATGATCCCTCCTTGAGGACTCTGGGCATTTGGCTTAGTGTGCTTCGACATGATGTTCACACCTTCGACAATGGCTCGATCTTTGCTTACCAATACCTCAAGCACTTTGCCTTGCTTGCCTTTGTATTCGCCTGAATTAACGAATACAGTATCCCCTTTCTTTATATGAAGTTTCTTATTCATCGTACTAACGATTTTAACTATTTACAAAACCTCGGGGGCAAGAGAAACAATCTTCATATACTTTTCACGAAGTTCTCTAGCTACGGGGCCGAATATACGGGTTCCACGAATTTCACCCTGAGTGTTTAATAATACACATGCGTTATCGTCGAAACGAATGTAGCTACCATCAACTCTTCTGAGCTCCTTTTTGGTTCTCACTATAACAGCCTTGGTAACGGTTCCTTTCTTGACTTCGCCGCTAGGCATAGCGCTCTTAACGGTAACCACTATCTTGTCACCAATTCGGGCATAACGCTTCCCTGTGCCACCGAGCACGCGTATACAAAGCACTTCCTTTGCACCACTATTGTCGGCTACTAAAAGTCTACTTTCTTGCTGTATCATGACTATTTGGCTCTTTCAATGATTTCTACTAACCTCCAGCACTTAGTTTTACTCAAGGGCCTGGTTTCCATTATCCGAACGGTATCCCCAACATTGCAAGTATTCTGCTCATCGTGGGCATAGAACTTGGTAGTTCTATTTATAAACTTGCCGTAAACTGGGTGCTTAACCTTACGCTTAACGGCCACAACGATAGATTTTTCCATCCCGTTGCTAACCACTAACCCAGTTCTTTCTTTTCTTAAATTACGATTATTTTCCATTTTTGAAAGATGGCTTTACTGTTTCTGACTAGTACGCTCGGTGAGAATTGTTCTCATCCTTGCAATAGTTCCACGCATCTCTTTAATCTTTAAAGGATTATCAAGTGGTGATATGGCATGATTTACTCTCAGCTTTAGCAGTTGAGTTTGATAGGTGTCGATTCGCTCCGCAATTTCCTTATCAGTAAGTTCTCTTATCTCTGTCGCTTTCATATCTCAACTAATTTGCTGTTTCACTATAATCACGGCGTACAATAAACTTTGTGGTAACAGGAAGTTTTTGAGCAGCTAAGCGCAACGCTTCCTTTGCAACCTCATAGGGTACACCCTCGGCTTCAATAATAATTCGACCTGGGGTAACAGGGGCAACAAATCCCTCGGGAGCACCTTTACCTTTACCCATACGAACTTCGGCAGGTTTTTTAGTAATGGGTTTATCGGGGAAAATGCGGATCCAAATCTGACCTTCACGTTTCATGTAACGTGTCACGGCCTGACGAGCAGCTTCGATTTGACGTCCAGTAATCCATTTGGTTTCCAATGATTTGATACCAAAAGACCCGAAAGCCAACTCATTTCCTCGCTGCGCATTGCCTTTCATGCGTCCTTTTTGCTGCCTCCTAAACTTAGTTTTCTTTGGCTGTAACATTTGCTAATTATCGTTTAATGCGATTATTACTTCCTTTTCCTACGTGCGCCTCCACGGGGTGGCCTTGAATGCCCACGAGAGGGGTCTCCTCCAGTTGTGTTCTTACCTAAATTAGGTGAAAGGTCACGTTTTCCGTAAACCTCACCATGGCATATCCAAACCTTTATGCCTATCAAACCTACTTTGGTAAGAGCTTCACCTAATGCGTAGTCAATATCTGCACGAAAGGTATGAAGAGGAATTCTACCTTCTTTAAACGTCTCGTTTCGAGCCATTTCAGCTCCACCCAAACGCCCAGAGATCTGCACTTTAATACCTTCTGCTCCCATTCTCATAGCAGTAGCAATTGCCATTTTAATCGCCCTTCGGAAGGAGATACGCCCTTCAAGCTGACGAGCAATATTGTTTGCTACTATTGTTGCATCAGTTTCGGGTCGCTTAATCTCAAAGATATTAATCTGTATCTCTTTGTTAGTGATATTCTTAAGTTCTTCCTTAAGTTTATCTACCTCTTGCCCACCTTTACCAATGATGATACCAGGTCGCGCTGTATGAACAGTAACGGTGATTAGCTTGAGTGTACGCTCAATCACAATCTTTGATACGCTAGCTTTTGCAAGTCTAGCATTAAGATACTCACGAATTTTGCTGTCTTCCTGCAACTTCTGGGCATACTGGTTTCCACCATACCAGTTAGAATCCCATCCTCTGATGATGCCTAACCTGTTTGAAATTGGATTAACTTTTTGTCCCATTTAGTTCTGAGTATTTTGAGTTTCGTTAATAACTGCGCTGTCTAGAACAACGGTCACGTGGTTAGAACGTTTCCTTATTCTATGTGCACGCCCTTGAGGGGCTGTTCTTATACGCTTAAGCATACGCCCTTCATCAACAAAAATTTCTTTTACAAAGAGATTTGCATCCTCAATACGAACGCCTTCATTCTTGGCTTGCCAATTTGAGAGAGCGGATAAAAGCAACTTATGTACTCTTATAGCTCCATCATTTGGAGTATATTTAAGGATATCTAGGGCGGTATTAACTTGCTTTCCACGAACCAAATCAACAACCAAGCGCATTTTACGAGGTGAGGTAGGGCAGTTACGCAGTATAGCGTAAGCTTTGCTCTTCTTCTCCTCCTTTATTTTTTCTGCTTTAACACGTTTTCTTGCACCCATTATTTCTTGGATTAAGATCTATTTACTATTTCTTCCTATTCCCGGCATGGCCACGGAATGTACGGGTTGGGGCAAATTCACCTAACTTATGCCCTACCATATTTTCTGTTACATATACAGGGATAAACTTATTCCCATTATGAACAGCAATGGTGTGACCAACAAAGTCAGGAGAGATCATAGATGCTCTTGACCAAGTTTTCACAACATGCTTTTTGTTGGCAGCATTCAAATCGAGAATGCGTTTATCCAACTTGTACTCTATATATGGACCTTTTTTTAATGAACGACTCATAGTTCAACTTTTTTCTGATTACTTTTTCCTTCGTTCAACAATAAACTTATTCGACAGCTTTTTCTTAGAGCGTGTCTTATACCCTATTGCAGGTATACCTTTACGTGAGCGAGGATGTCCTCCAGCCGAACGTCCTTCACCACCTCCCATTGGGTGATCAACGGGATTCATAACCACACCACGTACCCTCGACCTACGGCCAAGCCAACGTGAGCGTCCTGCTTTACCCGAACGGGTTAGCGCATGGTCTGAATTAGAAACGGTACCTATTGTAGCTTTACAGCTAGTTATCACCATCCTAATCTCACCGCTAGGTAGTTTAAGTACAGCATACTTTCCCTCTCTAGAAAGTAACTGTGCATATGATCCTGCACTACGTGCCATTATACCTCCTTGCCCTGGCGTTAGCTCAATGTTATGAACTATTGTGCCAAGGGGTATTTCAGAAAGATACAATGTGTTGCCTACTTCAGGCAAAACTCCTTTACCCGACATAATTGTCTGCCCTACCTTGAGGCCAGCAGGTGCAATGATATAGCGTTTTTCGCCATCTTCATATACAACTAGAGCAATGCGAGCAGTACGATTGGGATCGTACTCAATGGTTTTCACAACAGCAGCTACTCCATCGCGATTGCGCGCAAAGTCAATTATCCTGTAACGACGCTTATGCCCACCACCTAAATTACGCATAGTCATCTTTCCGGAGTTATTACGTCCGCCTGACTTTGTAATGGGGGCTAGCAACGATTTTTCAGGTGTTGTAGTTGTAATATCATCAAATACACCTATAATTTTATGTCTTTGACCTGGGGTAACAGGTTTTAGTTTTCTTACAGCCATTTTATTTAAATGTTGCTAAAAAAATCAATCTGTTCACCTTCTTTAAGCGTTACGATTGCTTTTTTAAAATTTGTGGTACGTCCTGCAATTACACCTGTCTTAGTATAACGCGATTTACGTTTCCCTCCGTAACGCATTGTATTCACATTCTTTACGGATACACCGTAAAACTCCTCAACGGCTTGTTTCACCTGTAACCGACTAGCATTAATCTCAACGATAAAGCCGTAGCAATTTAACTTCTCGCTAAGCTTTTCCATCTTCTCAGTTACCACTGGTTTTTTAATAATATTCATGGTTACAGTGTTTAAGCTATTTTAAACATCTTGTTCAAAACATCAATTGAACTTTCAACTAGCACAAGAGTTCCTGCATTCATAATGTCATATGTGTTTATGTCTGAAGCAGTTATTATCTTCTGTTTCTGTAAATTCCTGATGGACAACCATATGTTTTTATTTGGCTCACTCAGAACAAAAACTGACTTTTTGCCAGCTAGATTCAAATTCTTACAGATGTTTACAATCTCATTAGTTTTGGGAGTTTCTAAGCTAAAATCTTCCAGAACAAGGATTGAGTTATTCTTGGCTTTATATGCAAGAGCACTCTTACGCGCTAACTGCTTTAACTTTTTGTTAAGCTTAAAACTATAGTCGCGGGGCATTGGACCAAATACTCTTCCTCCACCACGGAATATGGGTGACTTTATGGAGCCAGCTCTAGCTGTTCCTGTACCCTTCTGCTTTTTAATTTTCCTTGTACTTCCAGACACCTCATGACGCTGTTTTGACTTGTGGGTGCCTTGTCTTTGGTTGGCAAGATACTGCTTAACGTCAAGGTAAATAGCGTGATCGTTTGGTTGGATACCAAAAATCTCATCATTGAGTTCAACCTTTCTCCCAGTATCCTTTCCTGTTGTATTAAGTACGCTGATTTCCATTATTTCTCAATGATTAAATATGAACCTTTAGGGCCTGGTATTGAGCCCTTTACAATAAGCAGATTGTTTTCAGGGATTACCTTTATAAGACGAAGGTTAATAACCTTAACAGCCTCACCACCCATTCTTCCGGCCATGGGTTTTCCCTTAAAAACTCTGCTAGGCGTAGAACCTGGACCCAATGAGCCAGGTGCACGTAAACGGCTACTCTGACCATGTGTTTGGGCTGATCCACTGTATCCATGACGTTTTACAACGCCCTGAAATCCTTTACCTTTTGAAATTCCTGTAACATCAATCCACCTATCCTCAAGAAAGATTTCTGATGTTATTGTATCACCTAACTGGTACTCTTTCTTCCAATCCTTAATCTCCACTACTTTACGCTTAGGAGATGTTTTGGCCTTTTGGAAGTGACCAATCATGGGCTTACTTGTATGCTTTTCCTTTTTATCGTCAAAGGCAAGCTGTAACGACGAATAACCATCTTTTTCTACAGTTCTTACCTGTGTAACAACGCAGGGCCCAGCTTCAATAACAGTGCATGGTATATTTTTACCATCCTCACTGAAAACGGAGGTCATTCCGATTTTTCTTCCAATTAATCCTGGCATCGCAATTACTAATTAATTTATCACACTCATACTTTAATTTCTACTTCGACTCCACTAGGCAATTCGAGCTTCATAAGCGCATCGATTGTTTTAGGTGTGGAGCTGTAGATGTCGAGTAGTCTCTTGAAAGAGCTTAGCTGAAACTGCTCTCTCGACTTCTTGTTCACAAACGTGGCACGGTTCACAGTGAAAATGCGCTTATGCGTAGGCAATGGAATTGGACCATTAACTACTGCACCTGTTGATTTAACAGTTTTCACAATCTTCTCTGCCGATTTATCCACTAGGTTGTGATCGTAAGACTTCAGTTTAATTCTGATCTTTTGGCTCATTTTACAACAAATAGTAAATGATTAATCATCTTCGTTAACTATTTTACCACTGGACAGTTCTACAACTTCCTTCGCAATGTGGGCAGGAACCTCAGCATAGTGAGAAAACTCCATTGATGAGGTAGCCCTTCCGGAGGTGAGTGTCCGTAGTACGGTTACATATCCAAATTGTTCAGACAATGGAACCTTAGCTTTAATTACGCGAGCAACGCCTTTAGAGTCCATGTTAGTAACTTGACCCCTTCGCTTATTAAGATCACCAATTACATCGCCCATATACTCCTCGGGGGTAACAACCTCCATGGCCATAATGGGTTCAAGTAAAATTGGTTTTGCTTTGGGAGCCGCATGGCGAAAACCCTGGCGAGCCGCAATTTCAAATGAAAGAGCATCTGAGTCAACTGCGTGGAATGAACCATCTTTTAGTGTTACCTTAAGGTTAGTTAAGGAAAACCCTGCAAGAACGCCATTCTTCATAGCTAAACCAAATCCTTTTTGTACAGATGGAATATACTCTTTAGGGATATTTCCTCCTTTAATCTCATCAACAAATTGAAGTCCAGTAACACCTTCGTCAGCGGGACCAATTGAAAAGATAATATCAGCAAATTTACCCCTACCACCTGTTTGCTTTTTGAACACTTCACGATGTTCAGCAATTTGGGTGATAGCTTCTTTGTAAGCTACCTGAGGAGCACCTTGGTTGATGTCAACCTTAAACTCTCTCCTCAATCTATCAACAATAATCTCAAGGTGTAGCTCGCCCATACCGCTAATTACGGTTTGGCCACTATCCTCGTCAGTATGAACCTGAAATGTAGGATCCTCTTCAGAAAGCTTGTTTAGTGCAACCCCAAGCTTATCGAGGTCCTGTTGGGTTTTGGGTTCAACCGCAAGCCCAATTACAGGTTCGGGGAAGGTCATTGATTCAAGCACAATCGGATGTTTCTCAACACAAACAGTGTCGCCTGTTCTAAGATCTTTAAAACCTACAGCAGCACAAATGTCTCCAGCACCACAAAACTCGATAGAATTCTGCTTATTAGAGTGCATTTGGTAAAGACGGCTAATACGTTCTTTTTTGCCACTTCGCATATTAAAGATATAGCTACCACTATCTAATTGTCCTGAGTAAACCCTAATAAAAGCAAGTCTCCCAACAAATGGGTCAGTGGCTATTTTAAATGCCAACCCACAGAAAGGTGCACTTGAATCGGGTTCACGAACTATTTCTTTGCCTGAATCTGGATCTGTTCCATGCACTGCCCCTACATCAAGGGGGCTTGGCATAAAACCAGTGATGGCATCCAGCAAACGCTGAATACCTTTATTCTTAAATGAAGCGCCACAAAGCACAGGAACAATTGAAAGATTAATTGTTGCTATGCGAATGGTTTCAAGAATTTCTTCTTTAGTGATGGAATCTGGATTGTCGAAAAAACGTTCTAAAATATCATCGTTATACTCAGCTACAGCCTCGATGAGTTTTTCTCGCCATACGCTTACTTCCTCAACCATCTCTGAGGGTACTTCCTCATAACGATATTCAGTAGTCTTAGTTTTCGCATCCTCATACCAAATAATCGCCCTGTTTTCAATTAAATCAACTACACCCCTAAAATTCTCTTCAGCTCCAATGGGTAATTGAATAGGGATTGGCTTTGCACCAAGCATTTCTTTTATCTGCTGAACAACGGATAGAAAATCTGCTCCTGTTCTGTCCATTTTATTTACGAAAGCCAATCGAGGAACTCGATATTTATCGGCCTGTCGCCAAACAGTTTCGCTTTGCGGTTCAACTCCACCTACAGCACAAAAAACTGCAACTGCTCCATCGAGTACTCTTAGTGAGCGCTCTACTTCCACAGTAAAGTCAACGTGACCAGGAGTATCGATAATATTGATTTGATATTGATGATCGTTGTAGTTCCAAAATGTTGTTGTTGCTGCGGATGTAATGGTAATTCCCCTCTCTTGCTCCTGAACCATCCAGTCCATAGTAGCAGCACCGTCATGCGTTTCTCCTAACTTATGTGTTTTACCCGTGTAGTATAATATACGCTCGGATGTTGTTGTCTTACCAGCATCAATATGGGCCATAATCCCAATATTACGGGTAAATTCTAAATCTCTGCTCATCAAATATCTTTCTCTATGTATATTGTAGGTTATAAAACTTTATTAAAAACGGAAATGTGCGAAAGCCTTATTTGCTTCTGCCATACGGTGCATATCCTCTTTACGCTTAAATGCTGCACCCTCTTCATTATATGCAGCCATAATTTCGGCTGCCAACTTATCACTCATTCCTTTATTACCTGAACGTTTACGCGAGTATGAAATCATATTCTTCATTGACAAAGAAATCTTGCGATCACCACGAACTTCCATCGGTACTTGGAAAGTTGCACCACCTACTCTACGGCTTTTAACCTCTACCTGAGGGGTAATGTTCTCAATGGCCTTCTTCCATATCTCGAGAGGGCTCTTCTCTGCATCCTTCATCTTTTCTTCAACGATCTCTAGTGCATCGTAAAAGATGTTGAATGCGATACTCTTCTTCCCGCTGAACATCATGTGATTCACAAAACGTGTAACTTCAACGTCTTTGAATTTGGGATCGGGCAAAAGTATCCTCTTCTTTGGTTTTGTTTTTCTCATTTCTTAAAGAAACAATTTAGTTGTTAATTAACTTTTTTTCTTTGGCTTTTTGGTACCGTACTTGGAGCGGCGCTGTGTGCGACCTTCAACTCCAGACGCATCAAGGGCACCCCTAACTAGGTGATAGCGAACACCAGGCAAATCTTTAACCCTGCCTCCACGGATAAGCACTATTGAGTGCTCCTGTAGGTTGTGTCCTTCACCGGGGATGTAAGCGTTAACCTCATTCCCATTGGTAAGCCTTACCCTGGCAACCTTCCTCATTGCTGAGTTAGGCTTCTTGGGGGTTGTAGTGTACACACGTACACACACTCCACGACGCTGAGGACAAGAATTAAGAGCTGGAGATTTACTCTGCTCTACAATTTTTTTCCTCCCCTTTCTCACTAATTGTTGAATAGTAGGCATATATATCTTGATTAAATTAAATAAGATTCTCGGCTAAAATCGGGTTGCAAAGGTATTCTTTTTTATTAAATACCAAAACATTTAACGCCATTTTTATTGTGAGCTAGCGTTTTACTACCCTAAAAATGCGGGCGCAAATTTAAGAATCTCATTCTACAATTCCAAAAGTTTACCACATTAATTATTGTCAATCAATGATTATTCTTCATTCAACTTGCTCGTGGGCAAACCAAATTTACAATCGCAAATAAATTGATTCTATTTGAAGTAAACTGTTGCGAATGTTTGTTTAAAAAAAAAAATTAGTATTTTTGGGAACTTTTTATATTAAAAGGATTTAATCAGCATAGTAAAAATATTGTTAAACTTCAGTAAAAGCACGTAGAGATGAAAACCTACCAGTCAGATCAAATAAGAAACATTGCCCTACTTGGCAATACCGGTTCAGGAAAAACTATCCTAGCCGAAACCATGATGTTTGAAGGAAAAGTTATTGACCGCAAGGGTACTATTGAAGCAAAGAATACTGTATCTGACCACACCGAAATTGAACAGCAGAATCAGCGTTCCATATTCTCTACAGTACTTTACACAGAATTTAACGAAAATAAGTTAAACATCATCGATACTCCTGGTTCCGATGATTTTGTTGGTGCTGTTATTTCCTCTATGCATCCAGTTGATTTAGGCCTAATGGTTATTAATGCACAACACGGAGTAGAGGTTGGAACGGAAATCTTTGCGCGCCATGCCGAAAAGCTCGGAAAATCCATGATTTTTGCCATCAACCAGCTTGACCATGATAAGGCCAACTTTGATCAAGCCATTGAGTCGCTTAAGGTAAGTTTTGGTTCAAAAGTAGCTATAGTTCAATACCCAGTAAACGCTGGCCCAGATTTTAATGCTATTATTGATGTACTTGTAATGAAGATGTACAAGTTTAAGGGTGACACTGGAGAACGCGAAATTCTCGATATCCCTGCAGAGGAAATGGATAAAGCCAAGGAACTGCAAAACACGCTTATTGAAACTTCTGCTGA
This sequence comes from uncultured Bacteroidales bacterium, assembly GCA_937915475.1. Classification (GTDB taxonomy): domain Bacteria; phylum Bacteroidota; class Bacteroidia; order Bacteroidales; family Tenuifilaceae; genus Perlabentimonas. The sequence continues at coordinate 11,643 of CALGIR010000216.1, read as the reverse complement.
GAATGACGAGAAATTAATGGAGAAATTCTTTGATCAAGGCACCCTTTCGGAAGATGAAATGCGAGAAGGTATTAGAGAAGGTTTGCTTTTGCGAGGTATATTTCCTGTTTTCTGTGTTTCAGGCAAACGCAGTATCGGCGTAAAAAGGCTAATGGAATTCATTATTAATGTATGCCCAAGTCCCGATAAATATCCAGCATCCAAAACTAAGGATGGTAAGGAGATTAGCTGTAGCTCTTCAGAACCCGCCTCACTATTTGTGTTCAAAACAGCGGTTGAATCTCATATTGGAGAGGTAAACTATTTTAAAGTGATGTCGGGCAAGGTTAAAGAGGGGATGGACATGGTGAACACCACCAATGACGGGAAAGAGCGTATATCGCAACTTTTTGTTGTTGCTGGTAAGAAGCGTGAAAAAGTAACTGAACTAATTGCAGGTGATATTGGAGCAGCAGTGAAACTTAAAAACACTAAAACAAACCACACCCTTAGTGCACCTGGTAAAAACATCGATTTTGAATCACTTGTATTCCCAAATGCAAAATTTAGAACTGCAATTAAGGCAAAGAATGAGGCGGACACTGAGAAACTTGGCGAATACCTGAATAGAGCACACCAAGAGGATCCTACTATTAATATTGAATACTCTAAAGAGCTTAGACAAATTATCTTATCTGGACAAGGTGAACATCACCTTAATATACTTAGGTGGCAACTACTTAATCTACACAAAATTGATGTGGATTTCCTTCCACCACGCATACCTTATCGCGAAACCATTACTAAAATTGCACAGGCTGACTACCGCCATAGAAAACAAAGTGGTGGAGCAGGTCAATTTGGAGAAGTACATATGGTGATTGAACCATACGTGGAAGGTGCGCCCGACCCTGTTAAGTTTAAAATTAATGGCCGTGAGATAAATATTAGCGTTAGAGGAAAAGAGGAGATAAAGCTTGATTGGGGCGGTAAACTTATTTTTTACAACTGTATTGTTGGGGGATCTATTGATGCTCGGTTTCTGCCCGCAATTCTTAAAGGTATAATGGAAAGGATAGAGCAAGGACCCCTTACCGGATCGTATGCTCGTGATATCAGAGTATCTGTATACGACGGTAAAATGCACCCCGTTGACTCAAACGAAATCTCATTTAAACTCGCAGGGCGCAACGCTTTCCGAACTGCGTTTAAAAATGCAGGCCCAAAAATTATGGAGCCGGTTTATGAGGTAGAAGTTCTTGTACCTGCAGATAAGATGGGAGATGTTATGAGCGATCTTCAGAATAGAAGATCTATTATACTTGGGATGGATAGCGTTAAAGGATTTGAAAAAATTAATGCAAGAGTGCCACTGGCCGAACTCAATAAGTACTCTACCGCTCTATCATCGTTAACTAGCGGAAGGGCAACTTATAGCATGAAATTTATTGACTACGAACAGGTTCCTGCAGATATACAGGAGAAACTACTCAAGGCATACGAAGAGGAATCGGAAGAAGAATAGATATTATTCGAACAGAGATAAAAAACTCCTGCTAATGTAGGAGTTTTTTATTTCCATAAATCGAAACTCACTCTTTATGAATAAATTAAATAGGCGTAGAGCAGAAATGCTATAAAAACGCTGAAACATCTAACTATTTGTTCTATATTTAAAAGAAAAAATATCATGGAAAATCTCTTTTTACACTACATGCACGAAAGGGTGCGACGCGAAGAAGAGCAAACCGTGCAAGATCCCGGACCAGTTATCACCATATCACGAGAATATGGCTGTTACGGAAACGAAGTAGCCGACCTCCTAACTAAAAAGATTAATGCAATACAAGCAGCTGAAGAGAAACCTAAATGGGTGCTTGTGAGCCACCATATTCTCCACGATGCAGCCGAGTCGCTAAAAGCAAAACCAGATGAGATAGTGCACATCTTTGGCGCCAAAGAAAAATCGATATTTCGCGATTTAGTCTCAATTTTCACAAAAGACAAATACCTTAGCGACATCCAAATAAAACGTACAATAGCCCAGATAGTCCGTTCCTACTCGGTTCAAGGGAATACGGTTATAGTTGGTAGGGCAGGTTGCGTTTTAGCAAAACACATTAAGCGATCGGTACATGTTAAACTCATGGCACCAATCGACTGGCGTGCGGAAACCATTAAAAAAAGGTTTGACATTTCAATCTCCGATGCAATGGAAAGGGTTAAAGACACCGATAAGCGCCGTGAGGCATTTATGGAATTCTTTAGGGGAAATAAACCTGATAGCGAACTCTTCGATTTACTTCTAAATAGGTCAACAGTTGATACTGAGGATATAGTTGACCTAATCCTAAAGCTAGCTAAGATTAGAGGTGTAATATAACCAGATTTACCCTATATTCGCAACCTGAATGAAACATTTATACTACAGTAACTGTTGTGTAAATTTTGTACTAATATCATAAATACTAAAGCATGAAGATAGCAGAAATTCATACGCCCAAAGGCGTAATGAAAGTTAAGTTTTACGAAAACGATGCACCTAAAACTGTTGCAAATTTTATAAAACTTGCCGATGAAGGATTTTACAATGGCCTGGCCTTTCACCGGGTTATTCCAAATTTCGTAATCCAGGGTGGATGCCCTCTTTCAAAAGATATGAGCGACAGCAGGATTGGTACAGGTGGACCAGGCTACTCTATTGATTGTGAACTTAACGGCGATAACCAATACCACGACAAGGGCGTTCTTTCTATGGCTCATGCAGGAAAAAACACGGGCGGCTCACAATTCTTTGTCTGCCACAGCCGAGATAATACAAGCCATTTAGATGGAGTTCACACTTGCTTTGGGAAAGTTTACGAAGGGATTGAAGTGATTGACCAAATAAAACAAGGTGATGCTATTGATAAAATCGTTATAGTTAATGAGTAGCCATTAAAATAAAGAAGTAATAAGGGAGTATCCCATAATCTGTGTAAGTAATAACTAAGAAAGGGAGAGTTTACTTTTAAACTCTCCCTTTTTTAATACAAAGTTTTAACATGATAAACCATTAACTATACAGATAACGCTTAATACTTCGCTTAGGAGTTTTGATAAAGTCTTCGGTTTGAATTACTACCTGTGAAATATTCATATAAGCAGGCAGCTGTTCGTTCGCCTCTTTTTTATACTCGTCAAAAAGTTTTTGAAGAGTCTCCTTATCAACCTTATTTTGCTGTACATATTCCTGGTCGGGATATATAAGGGCTACCAACTTATCATCTCGCTGAACAACCACGGTTTCGGCTACTCCAAACCTATTATTTAGTACCGATTCAATCTCCTCGGGATAAATATTCACACCACTTGAACCAAGCAGCATACTCTTTATTCTGCCCTTAATAAAAATGTTCCCTTTTTTATCAATCAGGCCCAAATCGCCTGTATGCAGCCATCCTTCATCGTCCAAAACTTCTTTGGTTGCCTTTTCGTTTTTGTAGTAGCCATACATTACGTTAGCGCCCTTAACCATAATCTCACCTGCAATTCGCTCAGGATTGGGCGAGTCAATTTTTATTTCAAGGGTATCAACAACCTTGCCCGAGGCACCTACGGGGGTTTCTCTCCAATTGCAGTAACTAATTAGCGGACCACACTCTGTCATTCCGTAGCCCACCGTAAACGGAAATTTCATCTTTGCGAAGAAAATTTCAGTCTCCTGATTAAATGCAGCCCCACCCAGTACTAGTTCCCTGAAATTCCCGCCAAAAGCAGCCTCAAGTTTTACCCTAATCTTCTTAAGGATTATACTATTAATAACAGGTATCTTAAGCAAGATCTTCATGGAGGGTTTTGATACAATGGGCAGCACTTGCTTCTTATAAATCTTCTCAATTACAAGTGGTACCGATAGTATTAACGAAGGCCTAACCTCGCCAAATGCTTGCAATACTATTTGTGGCGAAGGTGTTTTAGTTAGTATGGTAATATGACACCCAAGAGTAAAGGGAAATAAAAACTCAAATGCACACCCAAAGGTATGCGCAAGGGGAAGAAACGACACAATTCTATCTCCAGGGTTCAACGGCATATTCTCTTGCGCATAACGCATATTCGCAGCAAGGCTATTATGAGGAATCATTACCCCTTTTGCAAAACCTGTTGTCCCCGACGTATAGCTTATTACGGCTAACTTCTCATTGGAAACTTGAGGAAGTTTATAGTCATCAGGATTGGAACCATCTGAATCTATTGGCTTTTCAATTCCTGACTTCTCAACCGCCTCAGCTAGAATAGATGAACGCTGCGCTTGTATTGTAAACCCATTAATTTTTAACGACCCTATAATCTGGGGCATCTTGTCAAACTCCATTGTTTCAAAGAGCTGTTGCTCGGCAAAAAGCAGCATAGAGTCTGAGTGGTTTACAATCTCGTGAATGTCTCCAGGTTTAAAATCGGGGAGGATTGGTACAATTACCGCTCCATATGATACTACCGAAAGGTATATTATTCCCCATCGTGCAGAGTTTTTGCCCACTAGGGCAATTTTATCACCCTCTTTTACGCCTGCCAATTTGTAGAAATTGTGAAGCCTACTAATGTGTTGCGCAACCTCGGCATACGTAAAGGTGTCGCCCTTATAATCGGATAGGGCTTTAAAATTCCAGTTTTTCTGGATACTATCCTCGAAATACTGGGTTACAGTTTCTTTAAGCATATTGTTTTTGTTTTTGTCCCGCTCAAAAGTACAAAACATTTTAGTGGATTATGCTTTGTATCATACCAAACAAATTTCAGACAAAATGTTCTATTGATTACCTGAGAGTTACAGAAGGATTAGTTTTTTGATAAAAAGAGGATAAGAACCAATATAAGGTAATAATGGGGTTATATTTTCACCAAAATAAACGCTATCGATAAAGATGTAAAAACCCCTTATATACTCCACCTTTATACCTACGCCCATCCCAACCAACAGCCTCAATAACATAGAAGTAGACACCTTCATCTGCATACTTTCCATCCCCATTAATCTTTCCGTTCCATCCCTCCCACTCTTTTGGGTTACCCGAGAACTTGTAAACTTTATTCCCCCAACGGGATAAAATTGTAATCTGGAATGATTTAATTGATTTTACGTTAGTTTCAATTTCTTTTATGGTAAAGAAATCGTTCATACCGTCGTTGTTGGGAGTAAAAACATTGGGTATTGATTCTGGATTGATAAATGATGTATCCACCTCAACGGTTCGCAATATGGTATCCATACAAACCGCAAGGCTTGTTGTTTTTTTAGACACATGCTCAACTTCAAATAAACCTGGGACCATGTATTCTTTTGAAGGAAACGACTCTGTTCGCTCATCAAAGCGCGATTTGTCTCGCCAGACAATACTATCGGCTCCTTTCTTAAAAAGAAGCTCATCGTTGATTATATTCCAGAAAAGCGAGTCAGCATTCTCGGCGGTGCTTTCAAGTTTCATCTCAAGCAGGGCTTCTCCATTAGGTTCAGGTTCATCCTGCTTATCCCATACGGGCAAATTATCAATACTTGTATTGAAGTAGATGTCGATTCCTACCTTTGTGGCAATAGCTGGAATTGTGTCTGATTCAACTATCATATCTCCTCTTCCGAATGGATTGGTTACCGTTAAACGGTAAGCAGCATCAAACAGCGGCCCATAGGTTTTTCCGTTCTGTTCATTTTCAAACTCAATATCAATGTAAGGAATACCTACAGCGGTTGGAGTAACCTCTACCAATGTGTTAAGCGACTCAAAAACATGGTTGCTAAAATAATTTCTGTTGGGTAAGGCTACCTTTTCGTGGTGGGCATCGGTGGACAGGTCAAAATAGGTAAACTTTGAGTTAATATCGTAAGAATTTGGTGATGTTGAAAGGAAAAGTTCAAGTGTTTGACAAGTGTTATTACTAAGGGTAAGTGACTCTAAATGAACATCATCAACCATTACCCAGGCAACATAAAACTCTGTACTATCGTCACTCTCTCTATTAACCTCAACCATGTAACCACCCAGATCAGTCGTAATGAGCAATGAGTCGGTTTGCCCTGTTATTAGCTGAAACCTATTGCTGGTAGGATTAACATTGCTATCGTATTTATACCATTGGTACGATGATTCGGATGAATCGGAGAACTGAGCCCTTAACCACGGCTCGTTATCAACATAAAAAACATAGACTGAGTCTTGATTACCAACTGAGTACTCCGTTAGCCCTGCCCAGTCACTATCTGGCGCATAAACCTGCGAAAATATATCCCCACACTGGAGGGCTACAATCAACAACACAATCAAACTAGCTACTAGACTTTTACGCATTGAAATATCTGTTTTAAAACGGACTACAATAATAGCTCTTTTTAGGCAGACCCCCCGATTAATCCCAACAAAAAAATAACGCAATAAGCGCAGTAAAATTGTACGGTATGGATAATGGCAAAGCCAACCCACGCACGGCAATATTTTTTTTACACCCTAAAATAGATGGCTAATCTACCTAATTTCAGGTTTTGTCAAAGGGTGGCATCTATTTTGACTAAGGAACAACGTTTAATTATAAACTTTCTGTTTAATTGTCTATTTTTACTGTTACTTTTGAGCATTTAGTTGCTTTACCAAAATCATCAACATGAAGAAAAGTATTTACCTTTTTATTATAGGCTCGCTTTTGGGGCTAACACTTACTGCGCAAACACCGGAAATTGGCCAATTGGCTCCAGAAATTGCCCTAGAAACACCTGATGGCGATACCATAAAACTTTCCGACCTAAGGGGAAAAGTGGTGCTCATCGATTTTTGGGCATCGTGGTGTGCCCCTTGCCGAAGAGAGAACCCTAACCTAGTTGGAACATACCAACGCTTTAAGGATACAGAGTTTAAGAATGGAGATGGTTTTGTTATACTTAGCGTTTCGCTAGATTTTAAGCGCGAACAGTGGATGAAAACTATTGAAGATGACAAGTTAGACTGGCCATACAATATTAGCGATTTAAAAGGATGGAAAAGTGCAGCCGCCAAGGAGTATGGTATTAGAATGATTCCCGCCAGTTTTTTAGTTGATGGCGATGGGATAATAATTGAAGAAAACCTAAGGGGCGACAGACTTGAATCGGCCCTAAAAAAGCATAGGGTTTGGAAACTTTGGCGCTGAATAGCAGGGCAACAGCAATAATGCCTTGCTTTTAAAACTATATCCATAAAAATAAAGTATACCATGAAGGTCGTAAAAGTTTTGCGGAAAACGCTAAAGGTTTTTCTAATCGCATTGGCAAGCCTAGTGCTCCTTATCATCATACTACTTACCGTTGCCAAACTAAGCGAGAATAGGATTTCACATTTAGTGCTTAACAAGGTTAGCGAGATGATAGATGCGCCCGTTACGGTTGATAACGTTTCGCTTTTACTTTTACGCAAGTTTCCGTATGCCACCGTAGAATTTCATGGCTTTAAAATGGGGGTAAACAAGGGTGGAACTATTGACTCCCTAAATATATTTGAAAACGACACCCTTATTAGCGTCAGAAAACTATTCGTTTCCATTAAATCGAAACCATTGCTAAAAAGCAAGATCGAGATTGAGAAAATTGAACTAGAGGGTTTTACTTTTAACTACAATGTCGATTCGACTGGAGTTAGCAATATCGATTTCCTTTTGGCAACAGATTCAACCCAAATTGACGAGGAGGATACATCAGCAACAGTGCTTGATGTTCTTCTAAGCAATCTCACGGTTCGTGACGTTACTGTTAACTATAACGATGACCAACTTAAGGCTAAGGCCAAGCTCCATATTCCCGAAATGAACATAACTGGTCGAGTGCTCAACGAATACTATGCCGGGAGCATTAAGGGAAAAGCACTGGCAACAAACATCAGCTTTGACGATACAAACGTTCACCTGATGAACCAAATGTCCATTGATTTTTCGCTGGCTTACGACGATGGTAAAGTAAATATCGAATCGGTGTATCTGCAAACCGACGGAGCAACCCTTACGGCCAAGGGAGAAGCAATACTTGCCGACTCAATATTTGTAAACCTTGCCTTTTCGCTACCCGATGCGGATATAAAGGAATTGAGCAAATACGCCCCAGCAGAAATGCTTAAAGAGTATGGTTTAATTGATATGAAGGGAAAGTTAAGCCTTAACGCAAAAGTAAAAGGCTATGTGTACGACACGCTTTTATTACCTAGCATTGACGCATCAATAGACTTAAAAGGCGGAGGCATTACCACTACAGATTATCCAAATATCCGCCACCTATCGTTCAGCGGAACAGTATTGGCCGAAAATCCTAACAATTTGCAAACCGTGTCGGCCAGCTTTAAAAATGTTAGCATTTCTACGGCAAGCAGCTCTGTTAATTTTGATGCAACCGTAGCTAATATCGACAAACCCATCTATAGCATAAAGGCTCGTGGGCTGGTTAAGTTCGATGAGTTTGCAGCATTTATACCTGATAGTACAGTTGAGTATCTTACTGGAAGTATGGGTTTCAACCTAGCAACAAGCGGTCAACTCCCCGACAGCATTGGGCTGCACAACGCCGACTACTTCTTGAGCAGAACAAGTTTTGACCTTGCTCTAAAGAATGTCTCCACAGCGCTCGACTCCGTTACCGAAGTAAAAAACCTATCGGCCAAGTTAACCTATAAACCAACAAAGCACATTGCCCTTGAATATTTTAGCGTAGAAGCCCCATCGTACAATGTGAAGATTGATAACGCTTCAGCTTACGCAAGGATTGTGGGTTTGGTAAAGGATATGGATAACATGGGGATTGAGGTAGAGTCATTCAATTTGGGAATGGGCGCCAATACAATTGCTGGCAGTTTTAGTCTGGATGGCCTCAAAACTCCATCGTTTAAGCTTGACGCCGCACTAAATCTTGATTTTACTGAACTTAGGCCGTTTATGCCCGATTCCCTGATAAGTTTCATCTCAGGAACTACCACCCTAAAAATTAAGAGTTACGGCACAGTTAACCTCGATTCCATTGAACAATCGGCAATGCCCATTGCCTTTGAGCAGTCAATTATCGAAGCGAGCATCAGAGATTTTAACCTGAGCATACCCGATGATACGCTAATCAAGGTTGATAACCTATCGCTGGATTTCAGCATGGCCAACGATACTATTAAAGTTGACAACCTATACACAAACGTACACGGTATCGACCTTTGGGTTGATTCAACTGAGGTTTATAATATTTACAAGGCTTTTCTACTTGAGCAAAAGGATATAAAAGTTATTGTTAACACCCATATCCGAGCAAGCGATATCGACTACGCCCAATTTGCCCCATTGCTCGAAACCGACTCAACCCAGGTAAGCATTCCTGAAGAAGAACCAATGTACATTCCGCAATACATTGCCCGAGGCACCTTAAGGGCTAATAGCGTAAAGTATGATAATATGTTACTAAGTGACGTATCTGCCAAATTTAGGGTTGACGACAGCCTCTACGTTGCCGATGATATCAAATTCAATGCTTTTGGCGGCAGTATGGTAACCTCTGTTCTTTACGATATGCGCTATGCCGATAGGGAAAAGGTAGAGTTCAAAAACACCATCAACGGAATGGATATACGCCAGCTGCTTATAGATGCCGACGATTTTGAGCAAACCTATTTTACGCATGAAAACATTGAAGGCATACTAACAAGTTCTGTCAACGGGCGTTTGTTCGTAACTGGCGACTCTATTCATTATGATAAAATAACTATGCTGGGGAACTTTAAGCTTGAAAATGGAGGTATTTACGAGTTTGAGCCCGCAATGGAACTCTCTAAGTTCACCAACCTTCGCGAACTCGATAGAATTGTCTTTAGAACCATGGTAAGTAGTATTTTTATTTACGATAACAAAGTATTCTTCCCAAAAACCGACATTGTGAGTAGCGCCATCGACATGGCTGCTTATGGAATGCAAAGTTTTGGTAAAGATTACGAGTACCACCTCAATGTACACTTGAGCGATGTGCTACTGGGAAAATCGAAAAAATTGCTCAAGAGACAAGGAATGGAAAGCGATGTTTTTGAGGGCGAGGATAAGTCTAAGAGGTCCGGATTATTCCTTGTATCGTACGACAGGGAGGGCGAGAAAAAAAATGGTTTTGACACTAAATCGTTGCAAAGATATATGAAAACGGTAATTAGGGTACACGAGAGAGGGCTTAACCTAATTTTTAATCCTCTATTGCAGAACTACAGTACAGATATTGACAGGAAAGAGGGAAAAAGAGATTGAGATTAAAACTCTGCCATGAAGAATAAGCATACCATAATTGCTTTGCTTTTATCATTAATTTTGGTTATCTTAATTGCGTATCAACTAGGGAACAGGTTTATTTGGAAGCAATCTCACTCAGGTATTCAAACTGAACTGAAGCAAAATGATTTGGATATCGTTTTTGGGTCAGACACAGCCAAGTTATCCATTTATATGTACAGCAGTTATTCTTGCACCTACTGCAAAAAGTTTTTTGATGAGGTTTTGCCCAAGCTAAAACCAGAGTATATAGATAACGGGAAAGTGAATATTATTGTGCGATTGGTAGACCATGCCACAAACCCTATCATTAAGAATGCCAATAAGATTGCCATCTGCATTAATAAGTATGGGTATTACGCAAAATTGCACGAACTTTTTGTTGCCAACTTCAAAGTTGTTTCAACCAGCGAGTTTGAATCTATGATTGATGAGTTCACTCTTGCCGACGATTTGGTTGCCGAATGCTATTTTGGAGACAAAGCAGAGGATTACCTAAATGAAACTAGAAACCAGTTTGATCAATTGGGTTTTAAGGGTACTCCTACGTTCGTAATTAAAACTAATGTTTTTGGCGGTTTTATGAACTACGAACAGCTATCAGAGGTCATCAATCATTATCTTTTAAACAACTAGAACTATTACTAATTAAAAACACCAAACTAACTATGAAGAAAAAAATTTATTTGCTCCCCTTGGCTCTTCTCAGTGCGCTCATTCTGATTTTATGGGGATGCGAAAAAGATAAGGATGAGGATGTGTGCGCGTTATTCGTACTAACAGCAAAAGTAAGCTGTGAAGATGCCACTTTGTGCTGCCCCACCGATGGAGGAAACTGTTACATTGTTAACCCAGAGGGTGCTGACTTTTATTGTGACATTAAAAATGCTACCGCCAGTGATCCTGATGGTTGCACCGCTGCTGAGGCTGCTTACATTGCTCAATTCTGTTCAAAGGATATAAGCAAAACAGAAGAAGCAACAGTCAAGAAAGAACTTCGTCAACATTTTAATAAACTAATGAAGGAAGCGCGAACCCAATCTGTGTGCAACTAATTCAATACTATGTTATACTAAACAACAGCAAATGGAATGTTCCATTTGCTGTTGTTTGGTTTAAAAAGTTATCCACAATAGCTAAGATAATCTTTTAGTTTCGGTTATTGACTTTAACTTTGCAAATATTAACAAAAAAATACCCAAACAAATTCAAGTGCAGTACCTAAACGAGTTAAGCGAAGTTCAGAGAGAGGCAGTAACCACGGTTAATGGCCCAGCCCTAATAATTGCCGGAGCAGGTTCAGGAAAAACACGCGTACTTACCTACCGTATAGCGCATTTGCTAAAGCAAGGCGTACCCCCTTGGAGCATACTAGCCCTAACCTTT
>CALGIR010000215.1 GCA_937915475.1 uncultured Bacteroidales bacterium | reverse complement strand
CCGTCATGTCGTGTCTTTAAACGGAACCCCAACCGTTATGGGCAAGTTTAAAGACACGACATGACGGGCTAATCCAATAAATGTAACGACAATTAAGATGCTCAACAAGACAATTCTTGCTGTTGGAATTTTTTTTTAAAGATTGAAAAATAAAGAGCGTATGGAAAATGCTATTTGGATAAAACGAGGAGTTAGGTTAACTGCAATAGAACCAAAAACTTTACAGTATGTAGAGGGGTATAAGAATGGCTGTACGCTTCATTTCTGCCCAAATGAAAACTGCCATCATGAGAAGATTATTAAAACCCAAAGTACAATTTCTTTTTTTGAAAAGGCTCTATTAAACTTAGGATTTGTAAGATGCCATAGAAACTATTTGATAAATAAAAGTTTAGTTAAATACTTCTGCAAAAATAACTCCTGCATCATTTTAGAAAAAACTTCAATCCCTGTGGCAAAGCGACAAAGAAGCACAATTAGAGTATTAATTAAAACAATGAGTGAAAATGGCGAATGAAATTAACCCGTTTTTTGTTATTGAGAATACCGATGAAATAAATTACATAGAAAAATGCGAAGGGTATACTATTATTACAATGTCAAATACAGAGCAAATAATTTCCGACTTTTCATTGGAAAAACTTGAAAAGTTACTGCCTAGTGATAAATTTATGCGGGTTCATAAAGCATTTATTGTAAAGACTTCTTTAATAACGGAAATTTTTCAAATAGGGAATTTTCATCAAGCCATACTTAAAAATGGGAAAAGGATTCCAATTTCAAAAAGGAAGAAGTGCGTTTTACTTAGCAAATTAATCACAATCAAATAACTACAAATCAAACAACCAAAATTAAACTATGAAACGATTTTTTGAATCATTACTTAACGAGAAGGGATACTTGCTATTTTTTTCAGTCATTACTATTTACTGGCTATTAAATTATGCTACTTACGAATTTGTTTTAACGGATAGCCTCATGTACAACTCCCTGTACGGACAGCTACCCGAGCAGTACATCGATAGCGCAATAACTTTTCATCGGAAATGGGCTTGGGTTTCTTATGCTATCCTACCCGTCATTCTAACCCTGAAATGGCTTTTTATTAGCGCATTTATTGCAACAGGCTCAGTCTTTATGGGCTTCAATGTTCGGTTTAAGCAAATATTTAAAACTACGGTGGCTAGTGAGTGGCTATTCGTAACCGTTGGTGTTATAAATTTTATTGTACTTCTTTTTTCTAACGCTCAAAACCTTGAGGAAATACAACGTTTCAATCTTGTTAGCACGCTTTCAATTGGACATCTTATACAAGGTGTTGAGGGTCTTCAATGGCTTGTTGCACCGTTTCAATCATTAAATATTCTTCAGCTAATTTTCGTAATTGCTTTAGCACTGGGGGTAAGTGTTGTATCAAACGAAAAATTTGGAAAAAGCCTTACCCTCGTAACGAAGAGCTATGGTGCTGCTCTTGTAATATGGATAGTTCTAATAGCTTATATCACTGTGTCCTATGCGTAAAAAACAAATTCTAAGCCTTGTGGCAATTATTATAGTTGGGGTTACTCTTTTCATGATACATGGTATTGCAAAAAAGGCAAGAAGCAAGCCCAATTCCAGCCTAACCTTATTGCACGCAATAACCCTCGATAGCACAGCCGTTGAAATCAGTTTAACAGGGGCGGACACCTCGCTTGTTGTTGTTTTCAACTCAGAGTGTGATATTTGCATTATTGAACTGGAGGAACTGCTAGTAAATTACGCAAATTTCGAGAGGTACAGCATACTGTTGCTTTCCCACCAGAGCATAAACGAGTTGCTTCGCATACAAGCGAATTACAACCTAGGCAGCTATGCAAACTTTGAATTGCTAAAAATGGATGAGCTGCGAACAGAGGATCCATTTCGTAGTGCATCCAACCCATCCCTATTTGTATTTGACCATAACGGCAAGTTAATATTACAGAAAAAGGGTTATACCAGCCCCGAGCTACTAATAAAACAACTTCATAAATAGCCATGAAAATTGACAAAAGAATTGCTAAAACCTTTATTCTGCAAAAAAACCAGTCCGATTGCGGGGTAGCCTGCCTAAGCAGCATCATAAAGTTCCATGGAGGAGTTCCAAATTTGGAAAAATTGAGAATTGCCAGTGGAACAAGCAGGCAGGGCACAACGCTACTGGGCTTATTCCAAGTAGCCAACAGCATAGGGTTTAACGCCGAGGGGATGCAGGCCGACATGGTATTCCTCAAAGAAATTAAACAGCCTGTTATACTGCATGTTGTTGTGAATGGCTCTATGCTGCACTACGTGGTGTGCTACCAGGTGTCGAAAAACCTTTTTCTTGTTGGTGACCCTGCCATTGGCTTAAAGTGGATGGATGAAGCTGAACTTTTGGACATTTGGAAAAGCGGAAAATTGCTAACGCTAGTGCCTGACGAGAAAAGGTTTAAAAAAGAGAGAACTGAGCACAACCTGAAATGGGATTGGTTTAAAAAGTTGTTGAGGGAGGATTTAAGCCTTTTAACAACCATCCTTCTAATGGGAATTGCTATTGCGGTGCTGGGTTTAGCTACAGCTGTTTTTGCTCAGGTGTTCATCGACAGGCTTATACCATCAAGTAACGCCACTCGCATTTTTACAGCCATTGGTTTGGTTTCAGTACTGCTGACCGCAAGGCTACTAATTGGCTACTATAGGCAGCAGCTTATGCTTAGGCAGGGGGTTGACATCAACACCAGAATTACGGGTAGCTTTTTTGCCGATTTGCTCATGCTCCCTATGGGCTTCTTCACAAGCCGTAAAATTGGCGACATGGTGGCAAGGCTAAACGACATTGGGCGCATACAACAAACGGTTTCCTTCTTTTTCGGAGAACTACTAATTAATGCCCTTGTTGTTGTTGTTTCACTAGCAGCCGTTTTTCTTTACAACATATGGGTTGGGTTGCTTCTGCTTTTAGGCGTGCCGCTATTTATATGGGTAGCATACCTCTACAACAGAACCATTATTAACGGTCAAAGGGATGCCATGTTGGCATACTCCCTCAACGAGAGCAACTACATCAGCACCATTGGCAATATCCAGCCCATTAAAAGTTTTAGAAGAGAACCCCTTTTTACAAGGCTGGGATTGCTAACCTTTCGGTTTTTTCAGGACAAAGTATACCATATCGGGAATATTGGTATAGCTGTGCAGTTACTTACTGGCATGATTGGGCTGGCTATTACTATCGGTGTAATCATCCTTTCTGCCATTCAGCTGCAATCGGGGCAAATGACAACAGGTGTTTTTATGGCTGTATTTAGTCTAAGCGGTACCATTCTCCCAGCCTTAGCTTCCATTGCCTTTGCCAACGTGCAGTTACAGGGCGCACGAATTGCCTTTGAGCGTATGTACGAGTTTTCCAGCATGGATAAGGAGTACTTAGTGGCTGACGAGGATAAAAAAGAGAGCATTGAGGAATTTCAAAAGCTGCACCTACAGGATGTTTCGTTTAGGTATCCCGGTAGAGGGCTATTACTCGAAAACATAAGTTTTTCCGTTCGTAAAGGGGAATTGGTTACCATTTTTGGCGATAATGGTACAGGTAAGAGTACGTTAATTTCTCTTGTACAGAGGTTCAACACCCCTGAAGCGGGAAAGTTGCTATTTAACGGTAAGGATGCCGAAACCTATTCAATTCCAACGTACAGAGGGCTTATTGGAGCTGTACCCCAAGATGTAACGCTAACAAACGCAACATTGCTAGCAAACATAACCCTTTCGGATAGTGAGCAGGATGCCATAGATGCCGTTGAAATATTGAGCAGGCATGGTTTAGTCCCATTCTTTGAGAAATTTCCACAGGGTTTTCATACTATGCTCGGCGAGGGTGGTGTTCAGATTTCTGGTGGGCAAAAGCAACTGGTAGGGTTGGCTCGTGCATTAGTTTGTAAACCACAGTTGCTACTGCTCGATGAGCTAACCGCACACATGGACAGAAACACCGAGAGCTCTGTTTTAGAGCTGCTAGCTCATCTCAAAAACAGCATGGGCATACTTAGCATTACGCACAGTATTAGAAACGCCTCAAAATCGGATAGAATTATAGTACTATCGGGAGGTAAGGTTGAAATAGTTGGAAACCATAATGAGCTGTTGAAAAGTCAAAACTCATATAGCCTTGCATGGCTGTCATTAACTAAAACGTTTTGAAAAAACTGCCCGCTCGGGAGCTATTTTTGACCGTTCACGGAATTTGACCTCTATTATTTTGGATGGGTAAATTGCGTTCAATATTTTCGTAGTGAAATCAATTTTATTATTAACCTTAAAATTTTGTATTATGGAAACAAGGAAATTATCTTTGCAGGAAATGGAAGTAGTAAATGGTGGCTGTGTTAGTTGGGGTGGTGTTATGGACATTGTCAACTATTTACTCTCATTTAATTCAGTAAATTATACTTTGTATCTTTTCGATGGTTATGGCACAGGGTGCTATAATGTTGCAGGTGGTGGTTATATTGACGGTGTTTATGTAGGCGGTTTATAGTGTTAATAAGGAAAAGAGTATTGACATACTCTTTTCCTCTAATTCTTTGTTTTATGAACATTTTACTATGTTGTTTATCCCTTTTTCATCTTAACATAAATAGTCCAAAGGATACAATTGTATTCATAGATAGTTCTAATGGCAATAGGATTCCCTTTGTCAATTTATATATGAACAATAAATCAATAAGCGCTTCGGACGGTAGGGGTTTATTGATATATAGTTCATTAGAAGCATCAAAAATTGACACTATCAGTATAGAAGCATTAGGTTACTATACAAAAATACTAACAGGAGGTCTTTCGCTTGACACAATTAAATTACTACCACAAAGCATTCCACTTTCAGAAAAATATTCCGACGGTTTGAGTATAAAACTTTTGGTATATGAAATAATTGAATCTTTAAAAAACAATAATAGTACCTCGCCATACGTATTACAAGGATGTCAGCAAGAAGAACTCTTATTTAACAAATCAAATGTTTTTAATATTAGTAATGATTTTAAGGCATTCTGCTATCCTGTTTATTTCAAAAAACAACCCGATCCCTTCAAATTTAAATACACCAAGATTCAGTATCATAAAGATGAAACCTTTTTTTCAAAATTTGAACAAACCCCTTATGCGAGAGTCCGAAATCTTTATCCTGTGAATAGCATTTATGAATTGCTTATTTTAGATATATATCAAACATTCTATCATCGAGGAACATACGCATTTCCATTCCCTGTTATGGAGTCATTTTTACATTTTTTTTCAGCTTCTATCGAAAGAAAATTTGTTCAGAATAATGATACAATATATTTAATGAAATTTTATCAGAAAGAAGATGATTTTTCAAAAATCATTAATCAAATAGCAAACTCCAAACCTAAAAATCAAAATAAAGAAAGTTTTTTTTCAAGTGAGGTATTCGGGAGCGGGTCTAATTTGTTCATTTATTTCTCAACAAATACAAAAACTATTTTACAATATTCATTTATATACAATAGTAAAACAGATATTTCTAAGCATTTAAGTTATTCTACGGTTCAATATTCTTTTCTAAATAATTTTGTTTATCCCACGAAAGCATCTAAATGGGAAATTGAAATCTCAGAATTTCGAGATAAACCCGAAAAGAAATTTCGTATAGAGCATTATAATGAAGCGAAAATTGAACTTTCAAACCAAATTTTATCAGAAAAAATTATTCCTAAAATTGAATCAACTTCTCCGAAAGACAAACTATGGTAATAACCGATATGCATTATTTATATCCATTTTTATTGAGAATTCAAGTAAAGATAATAACCTGTTAATCTTTAACAGTATAACATTTTTTGTTTATACGTTTCGTTTATTTGCTTCAACTAAACATTGCCTTTTTGTATATACCTTTACACAAAAAGCTATGGCAAGTACATCTGAAACAGGTTATGCAAAAATGAGCCAACGCAGCAGTCAAACACATTGCCAGTCGCACCAGCCGTCACACCAGCCAAAACTTGTCAAAGAACGTGACTGCCCCGTCGCACGGCGGTCAGAAACGATGTAGCAAATTGAAAGGGAAATTGATAAAAAACGATGAAATCGAGTAGGTAAGGGGGAATCTCACCCCCAAACCTCTCACAGAACCGTGCTTGAACCTCTCGATTCACACGGCTCTTCACGGTGAGGCATTACAAGCCTTGCTCCTTACCCAAAATCATCGTCACCTAAGCAACTTGTTCTACAATAAAAAGCATCACCATGTGAAGCCCTTCGCTTGTGGGGTCATTACTCCCACTCTCTTGGATATGCTCGCTACTACGGCTTCATCTGCCACAATGCTGTACATCGCTACTTTTGGCGTTTCCCATACGGGTTCTCCGCTGTTTGGCTTTGCATTACAGCATTGCTTCTCCTGTTCCTTGAAAGAGCCCGAATAGAGTTCATGCCGTCTTTATGCCGTGCGGTGTGTAACCATAAGTCAGGTTTGCTGTTACACTCGGTCTCGCGGAGCGGCCGCCTCCTTGATTTTACCGCAGTAAATGTTATTTTCGACACCTCAATAACGGTTCGCTTGCGCTCAGTTCCTCTGTCCATACCATACAAAGCCTCGACAGAAAACGCCTGACTTTGCTTTAACCCTGACGCTCAGTACCACACCGTGAAAATGCAGCACCTCAGGGCGGTTTGATAAATCTGACTGTACAGCCTTTACCGATAGACCAATTGAAATGCACATTCTCCATGCAACCCAGCCAGTCAGTTCGCTCGACCTCCACAATTGCATAAGAGAATTTCATTACAATCCCTATCATCTCTCTCAAAGTTATGTTACCACTTCAAAGAACTTTTCCTATCTTCGTATCCTGTGGTAACGCAGGACACACAACCAGCCCATAACAAGGGGTGTAGCCAATGTGGGTTGATACTGGAACTTCGGAGCGGTTTCGCCCGCAGGTTCGTTTTCGTCGGGGGACGAAAACGTAACACGCTCTCCCACACTTGCCACACCCCC
>CALGIR010000214.1 GCA_937915475.1 uncultured Bacteroidales bacterium | reverse complement strand
CGAGCTGTGCCGCTCGAATACCCACTGCACCGGCAATTAACTATACCGCGTGTTGGCAACTGGTGTTCATTCATATTCGTCTGTTTGTCATACATTTAGCTTTTATATTCTTGTCATTTTCAACCTGCACCAACCTATCCACGAAGCACAAATTTATTTTGTTTTTTTGAGCGTGGGCAATCCTAAAACCGTCCTGAAAGGCGGTTACTCGGGCTGGAGAGGCGGAAGCTCTTTTGCAAGCCTTTGGTTTGAGCGTTGGCTCGTGGGGGCTTGCAAATGTGCTTACGACTGTGGGATGGGTCACAGTGACTTGTCATCATAAATTAATTACCATCGACTAAGTATTCTTTTAGCTTAACTGTTTTAGGATTTTTAAACAATTCATTTGGATTGCCTTGTTCAATTATTTCTCCATCATCCATAAATACTACATTATCGGCTAAACGAACAGCCTGTCGCATTACATGTGTTACTAATATAATTGTGTAATGGTTTTTCAGACTCCTGAAAAGATTTTCTATTATTTTACTCGAAATGGGGTCGAGTGCAGATGTTGGCTCATCGGCTAATATAATCCGGGGCTTTACTGCTAATCCCCTTGCCAAACATAAACGTTGCTGCTGACCAATGGACAAGCTGGTTGCAGGACTATGTAAGCGGTCTTTCACTTCTTCCCATAAGCCAACTTCTTTTAGGTGTCTTTCAACATTAAATTCGATAAGATTTTTGTCACGCACTCCTTTGAGTTTTATACCATACG
The DNA here is from genome assembly GCA_937915475.1 of uncultured Bacteroidales bacterium. Taxonomy (GTDB): domain Bacteria; phylum Bacteroidota; class Bacteroidia; order Bacteroidales; family Tenuifilaceae; genus Perlabentimonas. The sequence goes on along the minus strand of CALGIR010000214.1, from coordinate 5,903 downwards.
CAACATTTTTAAATATTGAAATTGGCAATGGATACGGCCTTTGCGAGAGTAATCCCATTTTTTGCCTGATTTCCGGTATATTTTTACTAGTATTTAGTATATCATCGTCTTCAATAAAAATATGTCCCGAAACATCCAATTCTTTATAGAGGTCGGTTAATTTGTTCACACATTTTAGAAGGGTTGTTTTTCCGCAACCAGACGGACCTAATAAAACAGTTACCTGATTTTTGGGAATTTCGAGGTTAATATTTTTTAAAATTTGATGTGTCCCAGCAAAAACATTAAGGTTTTGAATCCTTAAAATGGATTGCGTTTCTTTTTGGGTAAATCTTATATCTGAGTTTTGTATTGTCATTGTATCGCAATTTTGTAAATTCATTTTCTACTATTTTAGGTTGGTTTTTGAAAATCTTTTCGAAAGGTATCGTGCCGACAAACTGATAATTACAATAATAACAGTAAGGATGATTGCCGCAGCAAAAGCCCTTTCCCTCACTTCGGGAATAGGAGAACCCAGTTGAAAGAATATTGCAAGAGGCAAAGTAGCAGCTGGTTCATCAAGGTTTACTGGGATTAAATCGGTATATCCTGCCGTGAAAAGTACCGAAGCGGCATCGCCAATTCCCCTGCCAAAAGCAAGTAAAAGTGCTGTAATAAAACCTGAAAAACCTTGTTTGAACATTACTTTAAATGCCATCTCGGTATTTGTTGAACCCAATGCAAGAGTAGCTTCGTGCAGACCTTTGGGAATGGTGCTTAACACTTCATCGAATGTACGAACCATTATAGGGGTAATCAGTAATGCAACCGTAATAATTCCAGCAAGCAAAGAAGCATTCATCCCTAAATAAAGCATAAGTATAAATCCAAATGCCCCATAAACTATTGAAGGAATACCCCACAGTGCATCTAAAAAATAACGGATGGTATTTTGTGTACGTTTGCGTCTTATTAAATGAACATTAATATAAAGAGCGGCTGGCATCCCTATTAAAATTGAAATAATGGTTGCCCCAAAAGCGATATATAACGAACCTACAATCGCATTCAGCACTCCGCCTTCTCCTCCATAATAATAACCTCCTTTAGGAGTTTTTAGTATCATATCGAGAGATAAGGCATTGAACCCTTTAACAAAGATGACAATTATTATAAAAGCTAAAATAGCTATCAACGAATAAGTTGTAAAGCCTGAAAGAAACCTGAATATTTTTTCTTCGATTATTTTTCTTCTGTTCATCGTTCCCTTGTTTTATAAATAAAATATCTGAAAATAATATTTATTACCAGTATGATAACAAACAGAAGCAGTGCAGCAAACATTAAAGCCGAATCGTAAAGGGGAATGGAAAGCATTTCACCATAATTATTGGCGATTAAAGCAGGTAAAGGGTATCCGGCTTCAAAAGGGCTAAAATGTGTCTGAACCATGTTTCCCACAACCATCATTACGGCAATAGTTTCGCCAAATGCTTTAGCAATTCCCAGTCCAAAAGCTGAAATTATACCCGGATAGCTTTTGCGGATTACAACATGTTTTACCGATTCCCAGAAAGTTGCCCCAAGCGACAAAGACGCTTCTTTTAAACCTATTGGTACAGTGTTGAATACTTCAATAAGCATGTTTAAAATATAGGGAATACACATAACTGCCAAAACTATACCCCCTGCAAAAATGGTGTAACCCGATGAAGATGTATTGAAAACCGGAGCAACAATTCTAGAAACAAAGGGTACGATTACTAGAATACCCCATACCCCATAAATAACAGATGGCAACCCTGCAAGAATATCAATTACAGGGTGCATGATACGCATTAATTTTGGTGATGAAAATTGGGTAAGGTAAATACCTGTTAATAAACACACCGGGGCTGCAAAAACAAAAGCTATTAAGGTTACATAAAGTGACCCCGCAATAAATGGCCAAAATCCGAATTTACCCTCGTGAGGTGCCCATTCGGATGTACCAATCAAATGCCATAAGTTCTGATGTTCAAAAAGTGGTACTGATTTTAAATATAAACCAACACCTATTACCAACGGTAAAAGCAGAATGGTTACCAGTGCGGCAACCATCCAAATACCTGTAATTTTATCAATTAGAATCCTTCGAAATAACATATTTAGTTCAATTTTTCTAAATACTCATTAATTTTAGTTTGGTCGATAGGTACGTAGCCAGCTTCCGTTACAAATTTTTGTCCATCGGTTAATGTCCACTTTATAAAATCCAGCGTAGCTTGTTTCTCGGGCTTGCCTTTGGAAACGAAATACAGTTCCCTTGCCGGAGGTGACGGATAAACTCCGTCTGCAATAGCTTTTAGTACTCCTTCAAAAGTTTCGTAGAAATCTTCTTCGGGGTCAATTTTACCGTTCCCGTTAATATCTATCGGAATGACTTCTATTCCGGGACGTTTTTTCCCTGTTTTAATGTCGTATGCAAAAATAGTATTGTTGAAGGCAATTCCGGCGTGGTCTTTAACAACAGCTTCAGCAAGGCCAGGGTCGCCATAAATACCAATTCCTTTTAAGTTTTCCTGTTTACCACCCAGATATTTTGCCCAAGTTTCAGCAGCGCCACAAGCATCGGAACGGGTATATACTTTAATATCAGTTTTAGTTGATTCCTTGAGCAGTTCACCCCAATCTTTTATGGAACCATCTATAAAAATAGCAGAAAATTCTTCTTTGGTAAGACCTCTTTTCTTTAGAATGCTGAGATATAGGTTTTGGTCGCTAATGGTTGGGATAACTGCATCAATGGTTAATCCAACCCACCAAACGCCCTTATCTTTTTCTTCCTGTGCAATTCCGCGTGAAAACATTCCAAGGTCAACAGCCCCTGATAGAGCATCAGCCATACCTTTGCCGGCTCCTCCTCCTGAAATATTAAAACGTATAGTTGGATGTTCTTTTTGATATTCTTCCGACCATTTTATTGCCAAAGGGTATAGGGCAAAAGCTCCCGAAAGACTAATGGTTTCTTCTTTTTGTTTTTTTGATACGCAGGACGAAAATAGTATTGCTGCAATTATGCTAAATAGTAATGCTGTTCTTTTCATATTAGTATTTTTTAATGATTACAAATTATTGTTAGCTTGTTGTTTAAATAAAGTTGGGGTAATGGTTAGCTGCAAATAGAAAAACTGTGAAAATTTGTCGTTTGCAACACCTTGAATGGTTTTAAGCGATTCGGTAGGTAGAAAAAACATATAACCACTTTCCAACGCTCCCCAATCGTTAAACTTATATTTCAACACTAAATCGTTTTCGTAACCTAAGTTTTTATCGGTAGGGGTTGTCGGGTTGGTTTGTGCCAGTTGGAAAAAATGTCCAATGTTGCGGACGCTTACGGATTTTGAGAATTTGTAATCGAGGTAAAAATAGTAATCGGCTAAACCTCCCTGTTTGGTATGAGATGAGAATGACCTGAAATAGTCCATAAAACCAAAATATTTGTGGCGAGCACCATAAAGCACATCGAATAAGTTATCAGTTGTTTGGTCAGCTCCAGTTTTCCTGTTGCCCGACAAATAACTCAAACCTATACCCGGCGTAAAATTCCCAATTTTGTAGCTTACATCAGCATCTATTAAGAATGCACTAACATCGGTTCCCTTTTGGTTTTTACCATATTGATAGTAAATGTTACCCCAAATATTCAGGTCTCCTTTTTTAAATTCTGAGTAAACCCCAGTGGTTTGACGGAAATTTAAAGAATTAGTAGTATCTGTTTCAGTTACACCAGAGGCTACATGCAATAATGAGGCATTAAAATTATCGTTAAACTTACGGTTTAACCAGATATAATTAAAAGATTTAATTCTGCTTGTTGGGTAGAAGTTATCTGTAGTTGCCTCCGTAAGTGTATTCCATGAACCACCAATGTGCAGATTCCATTCAGACAAATTCAATTTAAAAACTAAGGCATCATAACTCAGCCCTGTTTGATTCCAGTTACGAGCAGCAAATATGCGCTCATTATCATATTTTAATTGTTGACGACCTGCTGCAACCCAGCCTAAACTTCCAAGTTTAACATCAGCATATCCTTCAAATAAGCCTATGTTAGTATTGTTTGCAACCCCTGTTGAACTAACCACGGCATCACCACCCCAAATTCTTACATCCTGTGGTGTGATTTTGAATTTCAAGTATTCAGTTTCATAACTGAAAGATATTCGGGTCCGTTGCGAAATAAAACTTGTTGGTGTCGAACCGTCGGCTGCTAATTTTTGATAGCCATCACGAAACTCGAAGCGGTCGCGCAATTGGGCATCGACTTTGAACTGGGCATGTGCTTGAAATCCAATTAATAATATTGAAATTCCAACTAATAATTTTCTCATATAAACATCATTTTGAGTTAGCAAATTAATTTTCTACAAACATACACATTAAGTCGAGCGATTTAGTGTATATTTGCCTTGATGTTTTTATGAGAAAAAATTAAATTTTTAATGTTTTAAGCTTTAAAATTACAACTGAATCGAATAATCAATTGAAAATCATGAATTTATTTAACAATAAAAGTGAATTTAAATGGCTGCGAAGAATTTCGTTAAGGTTTATAAGTCGTAAAGATTTTGATAAAATAGAAAAAACTTCGGTAAGATTGACCTTTAAAAAAGGTGAGACAATATTAAAACAAGGAGGCTTGTCCACGCATGTCGCATATCTTGAAAAGGGTATTGTGAAATTTAATTTTGAAAGTGAGAATAACAAAAACCTAATATTAAGCATCGTATCAGCTCCTAAGATTTTGGGCGGTGCTAATTTATTCTATAAGGATAATAATTTGTTTTCGATTGTTGCAATAGAGGATTGTGAAGTTGTTTTAATTGACTCAGCAACATTATTATCTGTAATGAAAGAAAATGCGAAATTTTCAATCATGCTATTTCAGCTTGCATCCGAAATGTTCAAAAAATCGGTTTTGAATTTTATCAGTCTTGCTCATAAACAAAAAGAAGGACGTATTGCTGATGTACTTTTACACCTATCCTCTGAAATATACCACAATTCTGCATTCTTGCTGCATTTAACAAGAAAGGAATTGGCTGAATTTGCCGGGTGTTCCACTGAAAACGTGATTATGACTTTATCAAAATGGCAAAACGAAGGAATAATAACGATGGATGGTAAACAACTTGAGATTATTAATTTGGACAAACTTAAACATATTAGTAAAGTAGGTTAATTATGCTGACACAAAAAACAAGATATTCAATGCTTGCCATGATAAAATTGGCAAAGGAGTTTGGAAATAAGACATTGATGATAAATGAGATAGCAGAAAGTGAGAAAATTCCCAAACGATTTTTAGAGGCAATTTTATTAGAACTAAAGAAAAATGGGTATTTAGGTAGCAAACTTGGAAAAAAAGGAGGATATTATCTATTAAAAAAACCCGAAGATGTTAACCTTTTAGAAATAATAAGACTTTTTGAAGGGAGTATCGCAATGTTACCGTGTACCTCAGAAAAATTTTATCAGCCTTGTGAGCATTGTAAAGACGAAATATCATGTAATATCCGGCATACTTTCAAAGATATTCGGGAATATACTTTTAAAAAATTAGAAAATACATCTCTCGCTACGTTAATATCCACATAATCATATGGTGGGTTGGCAAAATTGCACTTTTTGGCAAAGCTTAGGTTGCAGCGTTGGCTCGTGCGGCTTTGCCAATGTGTGCAATGTGGGTGGGGGTTTCTTCTTCTTTTTTTGCGGGGGGGAAGAAAAAAACAAAATAAATTTCCATCAAATTTGCACTGTCCTGTCAAAAAGCTAAATCCTTTCTTTCGTTATTATTTATCACTATCGTATCTGTCTATCGTCTGGGTGGATTCAAGGTTCTAACGCAACAAAGCGTTATTAATTTTTAGTGGTTCAAT
>CALGIR010000213.1 GCA_937915475.1 uncultured Bacteroidales bacterium | reverse complement strand
ACGTGTGCCAGGTGGTGCACAGCAAATGCTTCAGAATAAAATGATGCAGATTGCAACAAATAATGGATTGGGCTCAGTTGCAGGATCGCAATTTGTTATGGTGCCCATGATTAGCATTATTAGCAAGGATGTGACGCCAACCGCACCCCCAATGGTTGCTATTAATATGGAGTTGAGTTTTTACATTGTTGATATTCAAAGCCAATCCATTTTTAGCCAAACAAGTATTGCACTAAAGGGGGTTGGCAAAACCGATGATGCTGCCTATGCACAAGCACTAAAAAATGTTAATCCCCGCCATGGCCAGTTCAGGGGATTTATCGAGAAAGGGAAAGAGAAAATAATTGAATTTTATAATTCCCAATGTGATGTAATAATCTCTAGATCCAAAGCTTTGGCAGGCCAGAAAAATTACGAGGAAGCTCTTTACACTTTGATGTCAGTTCCTGATATTAGCCGTGAGTGCTATGATAAATGCATGGCTATATCAATAGATATATACCAAGAGTATGCAAATCAGCAATGTAACATGTACCTGTCAACTGCCAAGGCAGCGTGGGCAGGCAAAGATTTACCTAAAGTTGAAGAGAATTTAGGGAAAATAACTCCCGATATGGAATGCTACCCGCAAGCAGAGCAACTTATAGCCCAAATTACGGCAGCAGTTGAAGCAGAGGGGGCAAGTTCATGGTCGTTTAAAATGAAACGTTACGACGATAGTGTCGATATGCAGAAAATGAAGATAGAGGCAGGGCGTGATGTGGCAATGAACTGGGCACATTGGGGGGCTGCCAAGGAATTCGATTGGAGATGGCTTTACAAGAATTAATCAAAAACAATAATTGTATTATTAACTAAACCGTTTTATTAACCTAAATTTCAAGATTATGAAAAAGTTTGAACTAACCAAAACCCTTTTTTTAGTAGCAGCTTTTGTTGGTGCAATTTCCATAGCTAGCTGTGGTGGATCAAAGAAAACTGCAGACTATAGCGGGTTTGGCAAAGAAGTGGTAACTCCATGTAGTGATGAAGAGTTTCATTCAGACCAGACTCATTTCCGTGGTACAGGTAATGCAAAAAGCACAAACCTTAGCACTGCTAAGCGTAAGGCTGATATTGATGCAAACGCAATGCTTGCAGCTGGCGTTAACCGTACAATAAAAACTGTAACTGATCGATATACTCAAGATATTACAGTGGGTGAGGCAAGTGAATTTGCCGAGAAGTTTGAGGACATGACTCGTTCAGTTGTTAGCCAAACCTTGAATAACGTTGCAACTGTTTGTAGCAAAACATTTCAGGGGGACGATGGCCTGTATAATGTATTTTTAGCAGTAGAGGTTGCCAAGGACGAGATGCTTAACAATATTTCCGATCGTATTAGCAAGGACGACAGACTTCGCCTTGATTACGATAAGATGAAGTTTGAGAATATCTTTAACGAGGAGATGTCTAAATTGGAGTCTGAACGCCCATAGTTTTGTATTGAGAACCAGCAATTCGTCCGGATTGCTGGTTTCTTTTTAATCTTTGCCTTTTGTTTAGCCCTTTAACTCAGCATTTAATCAGTTTGTATTGCAGCTACGGTTCTTGGGATACTCAATTATCAAACACTAATTATGATGAAGCGAATTATATTTTTGTCTTTAATTTTTCTTCCCTTGACAGCATGTTTTGCTCAGGTAAAAGTGGTTGAGAGCAGTGTTAGGCGCGCTCCTAACTGGGTTAATGCACTTGAAAAAGACTACATTATTGTAGTTGGCTCAGCAGCCAATATACAGGATGCACAGCAAAATGCCCTTAGTATGGTTAAGGAGCGTATTGTAAGTTCGGTTGCTGAGAATGTAAAAACATCATCGGAGTTGAAGATGCAGGAGAGTACTATCAATAACATCTCTACATACCTCGAAAATTTTGCAACAACCACTAAAACTACCTCTGGGCCTGTTCCTTTCCTCCAAGGAGTATCGCTCTCAAAGGTTGAGGAATTCTATTGGGAGAAAACTGAGAATAAATCTGACCGATCCATAATCTACAATTATCACATTAAATACCCCTTTCCATACATAGAGATGTGGAAGCTGGTTGAAGAATTTAAGAAGCGTGACAGGGAGCTTAGCGAGCAACTTGAAGAACTGCTTAACTCTGTTGATAGGGTTGCCAGTGTTGAGGATATTGAGCGTAGCATTGGCGAGCTTAAGGTTCTTTCAGATTATTTTATGGATGGGAGAAAAGACAAGGCCATTCTTGGTATTACCCGCTATAGTAGTCTGTATGATGGAATAGAACTGGTAGAACTTGAAAGTGATTTGGGTATGCTTAAGTACGCCCTTCGTTTGGGCAATAGGTATATTGAGTCAACTCGCAAGCCTCAGGTTCGGTCTGAGTGCGCCAGAATAACCGGAACAATTAATGATAAGGACTATACTATTATTAATTACGATTATTTTAACTGTTTTGAAGACCCGGAGAACCACATAATGGTAACCTATAGGTTTGGTAATAATACGGTTCGGAAACCATTTTATTTTGATATTACAGCCGATAAGGCTGCTATATTTGTAAATGAGCCTTTCCATTTTAAGGCACTCTCCGCCAACGAAGGAGTTGTTGAGGGCGCAACGCTCGATGTAGTTCTTGTTTCAAAATACGATGCTCCGTTTACAGTGAATAAAATAGTTTTGGAGTTCACGGGGCAAACACCGGTAATTGTTGATAATATTAGCGAAAGTTATAAGGGAAAAGGTAATCATGCTCTAAAACTCATGATTAATGATCCCATTAATTTAGATGACACTTCAACGAAGGGAAAGAGAGTTTCAATGCTTTCGGGCTATATCCATTTCAGGTCGGATAAAAATGGTGAGACTAAAACCTATAGGATTTATAACCATAATTATACTACCAATTGGTAGGTAGATCAATATTTATTCTCGAAAAAAAGTTGGCTTAGGCCAACTTTTTTTATTACTCACTGTAAGATTTTAGCTCAAAAGGAATCTTTATGTTTTCGGAGAAATCGCTACCCGCATCCTTCATGTCAATATCGTCGTCGGCGAAGTACCATTCAACAGCAATTTGCGTGTTTCCAGCCTTATGTATTTCTTCGAATCTCTTTAAAAGTTTAAAAAGAATTCTTGAACTAGGCGTATTGTAGTAGTTCATTCTAAAGGAGATTATTGTTTTTTCACAGGGGGCTTGTAAATAGTTATCTATCCAAGCGATAATGGGTTCAAAGAAAACCTTTGCGTCTTCGGGCAATGAGTTTCCTGAAAACTCTAGTCTTCCTTTTATCCTATCAAGTAATACCTCTGGGTATTGACTAGTTCCTTTTATCGAGAAAACATCCATAGCATGTTTTATTTAGTTTTTCAAATTGATATAAAAATACAAAAAAATGCACCCAAAGGAAAAGAGTAGGCTTTATTTTATCAAAAACTACTGGTATGGATAAATGATTCGCATTTCGCATGAGGAGCAATCTAAGACAATAGGGTATTGTTGGCTTTTGTTTTTTAGAAAAAGAGATTTGTTTAGCTTGTTTCTATGGCACATGCCAAGTTCATGGGCTATACAGTATTTTGTTCTCATTACCTCCATGCCAGATACGTCTGTCAAAAGTTCAAGAGCCGACTGGGTTACTTTTGCATTGTGTCTTTCGTAAAATTTTTTAGCCAGATTATTTGAAACGTTTGTCAAATAATTTACTTCCTCATCGGGGTATGCTATATTATTGGGGAATATTTTCTTGTCGTATCTCTGGTAAACGTCTACTCTTTTTTTGTTATGCAGTTCAATTATATCACGTCGCCATGCATTTATTAGAGATATGGGTATATATGGAATTTCGCTTTCAACGCAAACTATTGATATCTTTGAAATGCTGTAGGGTGTATTCGAGGTCTTTGACATCTGCTTTTTTATAGAATCCTTAGCAACCAAGGTGTTCTTTGCAGGTTCAAAAATATTTTGATTTTTGATAATTGTTTCAACATTGTCCTCGTCGGTTAGTGTAACTGTTATATTTTGATGATTGATTGTAATCCTAACTTTGCCTTCAATAGTCCTTTTTGCAGTATTTGTCTTTTCTAGTATCTGCCTAAACTCATGATCGTAGTTTCTGAAAATTGTGGTTCCTGGGCTGATATTAACTTTGCTATTAATTTCTATTCTTTTGTTGTGTACATTGTTGACCTTTACCCCATTCAATCTGCCATTTACGGAAAAGTAGCATAAGCCATCATTGTTACTTATAGCCTCGTTACTTTCTATCTCAAACCAACCCTCCTCAGATAAGGTAACCTTTCCCAGTTTTTTACCAACAGATTTTGGAGTATTAAGCGAAGCCAACCCTTTTGTTTTTCCACTGGAAAAATAGGTTGAATAACCTCGATTAAAGGTTCTTTCCGGATCTGGTGAGAATGAAAGGGCAACCGTTCCCGATGATGCTTTTTTATAGCCTTTATCGGTTGTAATTACCGAGTCAATAATTTTTCGGTAATGCGCAGTAATATTCTTAACGTAATCAATATCCTTAAGTCTTCCTTCAATTTTTAGTGAGGTTGCTCCTGCCTTAATTAGAGCACGTATGTTTTCGGTTTGGTTTAAATCTTTTAATGAAATTAGATGCTTGTTTTTTACGATAATATTGCCGTGCTCATCAACCAAATCATAGGTTGACCTACAGGGTTGGGCACATTCACCTCTATTTGCACTACGGCCTGTAAGGGCTTGACTTAGGTAGCATTGGCCGCTGTACGACACGCAAAGTGAACCATGAATAAAGATTTCGAGTTCAATATTACTTTCTGCGCTAATCTGTGCGATATTGTCTATGGATAATTCACGAGCCAAAACAACTCTGGTTAGGCCCACTTGTTCCAAAAACTTAACTTTTTCAATGCTTTTGTTATGTGCTTGAGTGCTTGCATGTAGGGCAATAGGAGGGAGGTCCATTTCAAGAATTGCCATATCCTGAATTATAATCGCATCAACACCTATTAGGTAAAACTGATTGATTAGTGCTTGAACTTCGTTGAGTTCGTTATCGTAAAGGATAGTGTTTAGTGTTACGTAAACTTTAGCATTGAATAGATGTGCGTACTTTACAAGTTTTTCAATATCGCTTAGCGAATTTCCTGCCGCTGACCTAGCACCAAACTGCTTATATCCAATGTAAACTGCATCGGCGCCATGATTTATGGCTGCTATACCTATTTCAAGGTTTTTAGCGGGGCTTAGAAGTTCGATTTCTTTGGCAGTCATACTTTTGTTTTGTTTGGCAAAATTACAAATAAAAAAGGCGAGCATTGCCCGCCTTTCCTGTGAAAGCTATTATTAATTTTTTAGTTGCACTTAAGCACCTCTTTCATTTGGTATTCAGCGGCTGCACCGTATGTTCCTGATAGTGCATTGCTAAAGGCTTCACACGCCTCAGTATTCTTACCTAAACTTTGATAAGCAGTCCCCATTTGGTAGTGAATCCCCGTTTTATCGAGTGAGTTATTGGCATGCTCAAGTGCCAACTTGCAGTTTTCAATCACTTTGTCCCAGTTCTTAAGTTCGTTATGGTTTACTGCAATAAGAAGATAAATAGAACCATCTGTTTGGTCGAATTCGAGTACTTTGGTAAAAAACTCAATGGCCTCGTTGTACTTCTTTTCTTTTTGAGCAGAATCGCCATTTCTCAAAAGGTATGCTTTTGCTTTTTTCTGTGCATCTTCTGCTTTGCTTCTATCGTTTATGCTGTTGGCAACTTCAAATGTTTTCTTTAAGTATTCTAACATTGAGTCATAATTCTCTAGCTTTTCATAAGATAATGCAATTCCTAAGTATGGGTCGGGGTAATCAACTTTTACTTCAATTGATTTTTGGTAGAACTCAATTGCTTTATCAAAATTTTCTTCTCTATACTCAGAGTTTCCCATCTGATTGTAAAGTTGAGGTATTATTTTATTAACTCTTGTCAGGGTGCCATTGTCGCTATATTCCTTTGCTGTTCTACGTGCATTCTCTAACTGAACAAGTGATTCGAGCAGTTTTTTCTCCCTGTAAAGATTCATTGCCAGTTGCTGGTGAGCCTTTGGTATTAAGCTTTGGGCAAGTAGTTTTGTTTCCTGACCGTCGTAATCTAACTCTTCACTAATTTCAAGCGCTTGATAAAGCTTCTCAAGTGCACCTGCCGGATTGTCTTTTAGTATAGAGGCTCCTGAATTATACGCTTCAACTGCTTCTTTTACGGTTTGGGCTTCTGAGACGAATGGTAAAGCAAAAACAAGTGTTATTGCAAGGATCAGAAACTTCATTTTGTTTGTCTTCATATTATTAGTGTTTATTTATTGTTTTACATTATTAAAGTGGCTAAAAATAGTAAGTTAAAAGTTTAGTATGCGAATTTACCGATAATTTAAAATCAGTTTAAACTATTTTGTTTGTTTAATATCCTCCAATGATTTAGTTCTCACCTTTTCATCTTAAAAAAAGATTTCATTAGTTCTTCCGATTCTTGGTTGAGTACACCGTGAATAATTTTTGTTTTTGGGTGAAGCAAATTCTTTGATATGCCACTGTATCCCCTTTTAGTATCACTTGCCCCGTAAACAAGCATGCCAAGTTGGCTCCAAAAAAGTGCCCCCGCACACATGCAGCAAGGCTCAAGGGTTACA
>CALGIR010000212.1 GCA_937915475.1 uncultured Bacteroidales bacterium | reverse complement strand
AATTGCGGTTTCTGTCGCCACACGCTGGATACTTTGAGTTTTTTTGATGATCCAACCCAAATTTTCCGCAGCTATGAGCAAGATTTTAAATCTAAGTTTATGGGTGAGAAAATTGAAGGGAAACTATCTCTGTACGAGGTTGAACTATACCCCGAGGATATTTCTGAACCTTACTCAATAATTAAGATTGTTTTCAAAAAGCAGAATCTTGAACCGGTATCCATTAAGTACCAGGGCAAGGATGGTATTAATTATATTATTGAAATAAAGGATTTTAAGGCTAATCAAAACCTTAAGAACGACGAGTTCACTTTTATTCCTGCAGAACATAAGGGGATAGTTATTGTAGATATGCTTTAGAAGATACTTGTAGAGTGCAAAAAACTCTATTCCAAAAGGCCAAATCGTTTTCATCGATTTGGCCTTTTTGCATGACTATATTAAGCAATTTGGAAAAGGATAAAGCAGTGGGTTTTAGTAGATAGCCGGATAGTTGGGTAATGTGAATTCAAAAAACTACGGAACTATAAAATTCAGAGGCAAACTAATCACGTATACGTCTTTTTTAAAATAGATTAATATTAATTGGTTAGTCTTGTTCTTCTTTTGGATATTCAATTCGGGCATGGTATATATTCTGTAACTTCTTCTTGAAAATTTGTTTAATTTCCGATAGGTCTCTGAAGGTAATATTGGCCTCGTTAAACTGCCCTTCGGCTTGTTGATAATCAATAATACCCTCAACTAAATTCTCTATGGTTTTTGTTGTGATGGTTTTTAGGGCACGCGAAGCAGCCTCGATAGAGTCGGCCATCATTACAACAGCCGTTTCTTTTGAGAAAGGTTTTGGGCCAGGGTAGCTAAATGAATCGAAGTGCTCCTTGGCATCGGGAAATTTGTTCTTAAACAAGCGATAAAAGTATTGTACCTTAGTTGTTCCGTGGTGAGTTTTAATAAAGTCTATAATCTGTTCAGGTAGCCTATGTTTTTTGGCTATCTGAACTCCATCAGCAACATGACTAATAATAATTTCAGCGCTTTCCTCATAGTTAAGGCTTTCGTGAGGGTTAAAATCAGGCGATTGGTTTTCAATAAAATAGTAAGGATTCTCCAATTTGCCAATATCATGGTAAAGTGCACCAGCCCTAACGAGTAGCGGATTGCCACCTATTTTATATATTGCACTCTCGGCTAGATTGGAGACCTGCAACGAATGCTGAAATGTGCCTGGGGCAACCTCTGCCAACCTGCGAAGCAAATTCTGATTTGTATCGGAAAGCTCCATAAGCGTTGTATCGGATAGAAAGCCGAAAACTTTTTCGAACAGATAAATTAGCTGATACGAAGCAAGTAGGAGGAGGGCATTGCCTGCAAACCACGCAATGTTTAATGGGTTTAACTTGAGTATGGATCCTTCCTGAATTAACACTATGGTAGCGTAAACAACGATATACGATAATAAAATGTATGCAACGGCTAAAAACAGTTTACTCCTTCTGTAAACTTTAGAAAGGCTTATAATAGCAACAACCCCTGCAATAAAGTGAATGAAAACAAATTCGAAACTATTGGGTGCAAAGAAGCCAACAAGAAAAACAGTAATAAGATGTATAAAAAGGGCCAAACGCGAATCGTAAAAGGTGCGGATGAATATTGGAACAATGGCAAAGGGTATAATGTACACACTGATAAGATTCCGCTTTAACAGTAGCGATGATATGATGGTCATTGAGGTTACCAGAAGAAGGATAAAGAAGATTTTGGAATCGTGTTGAAGTATTTCCATACGGAAGTTGAAGAGGAACAGGAAAAGTGCTAAGAATATAATGCTCACAAGCAGTATGTGACCCAAAAATATCATGCTGCTATCGCCAGTTTCGCTTAATTGACTTTCAAATTCTCTTTTAAGCGAAAAGAGTATCTGGTATAATTTGGTATCGATAATTTCCCCTCGGCTCACAATTCGCTCACCCGAATAAACTAAACCCTCGGTAAGCGATAGGTTTGCCAGCATATCTTCCCGAACTATGTTAGTGGTTTGAACATCGTAGGTAAGGTTGGGTTTGATATACTTAAATAGGGGTAATTTTTTTAGGACATTGTATGTTTTTGTGTTGCCCGCACTATTAAATCCGTTAATTTTATCTTTTAGATAATTTTGCGCTTTGCTAACTGTGTACAGTTCTTCGAATGGGGTTTCAAGTGCAAGGTTGTCGTAAAGTAGTGTTATGCCAGCAAAAAGTCTATCCCTAATCTCAGGGTTTTCGTCGGGTTTTATTATGCCTTTGCGATGAATAAACTGGATTTGAGCCTCAAAATCATCAATCAGCTTTTGGTTGGGCTCCTTACCATCCTCATTTTGTAACTCCCATTCAGTCTTAAAATCGGAACGGAATTCTTTTAAAGCATAAACAGTAGATGTTGTGTCAAATTTAAAAAAGGGTTTGAAGTTATTGAGAATTGCATTCCTTTCGCTAATTAACTCTGTATCCGATTTGTAGATTGAAAAATCGAAAGGGGCAACCAAATCATCGTGCATCCACGCTTTACCCTTTTGGAATTCGTACTTAAACTTACCCTCACGAGGTAGAACAAGCACAATGGCAAGAATTGCAATAATAAAGTAGATGGTTTTTATTGCCACCTTATAGTAACGTTGAAAGAATTCTAGCACCCTATTCATAGTTTCATAATTTACTTATGCTGCAAAAATAACATTTTAAAGGGGATAAGGTTTTATTGCTGCAAATAGTTTTACAGGTTAGTCCTATTTTAAATATCATTTTACAAAGTTATTTATCGCTGTTGCAAGTTATCAATTTTCTCTGCTTATGAATGAGTATGATGCTATTTGTATACAAAAACCCCCGACAGGGTTTTTGTCACCGTGTCAGGGGTAAATTGTTTCCAACATGGAAAATTGTTAGAGCGGGGCGCTTTAATTTGTAAGGCTAGTCCATTTCCATATCCAGTCCAACATCGTTGGGTTGCTTTTCGCGGCGCGCCCTATACTCATTTATTCTGTAGGTGAAACCGATAAAAATTACCCGGCTTTCTCTATGTCTATCTATATTACTAGTAAAGTTTGGTCCCCAAGTTTCTGATTTATAGTTCATGGTTTTTAGTATATCGCTAACTCTTAGGGTAATTGTGCCTTTACGGTTTAAAATATTTATGCGTGCACCAAGGTCAAACCAGTACATCTCTTCGATACGCCCTTGCCCACCTCCCGACTGCCAAAACCTCATGCTTCCTCCAACGGATATGGATGGTGATCGATAGTTGCCATTAACCTGCAATTCAATGTTTTTGCCAATATTCCATATGGATGTAGCCCGAGCAGACCAGCTATCGCCCGTACTTGATTTTTCATCCAGAAAGTCGGAGTAGAGCTTAGTTTTGAAGTAGTTGGCGTTGGCATTTACTTTCCACCAGGGTGTAATGGTTTGTGAAACAACTCCTTCTAGACCAAGGTTTTCACTTTTATCAATATTTCTAAAGGTTGACGAGGCAACCTCGTTATCCACCTCAACATATCGTGAAACAATATCGGTGGTGTTGCGCTGAAATATGGTAGCATTAATCTTAGTTTTTGGAAGGTTGTAGTAATAGCTTATTTCAAAACTATTGGTAAACTCAGGGTTTAGCATAGGGTTACCCTTGCTAAGGTTAAGCGGGTCGGTATAGTCAACAAAGGGGTTAAGCATTCTGGTGTGCGGACGGCTAACCCTGCGGCTATAGGCTACCTGTGCTGAGTTTTTGTCGTTAATATCCCATTTAATATGAGCACTTGGGAAAAGTTCCAGAAAATCTCTTTTTGTTGGCTCATAAGTGCCAGACTTTTGCTCCGCATGTGTGAATGATTGCTCTAGCCTTAGGCCTCCTTGATAGCTGAATTTGCCATCTCCAAACGTGTTAGAGTAGATTGCGTATGCAGCATACTGCTGCTCATTATAAACAAAGGTATTACTTTTTAACGGATCGTTTTCCCAATTATCGGCGATGCTAAATTTAGAGAAGACATAATCCGCATCCTGATTACGAATCATGGCCTTTAACCCTGTTTCTAGCCTACCCCCATTACCAATGGGCTGCACAAAATCGGTTTGCATAACTAGTGCGTTGGACAAAGAGCCTGATTCAGATTTTTCCTTTAAGTTATTGGTGTTGTCTGGTTTATCCCATTCCAGTATATTGTTTTCGTTATTACCATCCGAAGCATAAAAATAGGCGTCGGTAGTTAGCTCTTGCCCTTTTTGCTTGCCGAGCAGTTTGTAGTTTAATGATAGATTGTAGCCTGAGCCATCCATAATGCCAGTATTCCTTCTGAAGTAGTTGTTGTTTAAATTATTGAAACTGGTGTATAGATTTGTTTCAGTTAAATCCCACACGTTAAAATCGCGCGAGTTGTATCCCCCTGTAAGTGTAAGCGTGTTACGAGTGTTTAGAAAGATATCGGCACCAGCCCTTAAGTTAACAAATTGACCATTTCTGCGGAAGTCTTGATCCTGAAAAAGTTCACTATTGCCGCTATCGCTTGTTGTAGATCTGTCGGACTGCGTTCCTCCAGTCATTCTAAATTTACGGAAGCTTACATTGGTAAATAGGTTAACCCGATTCTGCCTGTAGTTAAAGTTTAAAGTCCCATTATACTTATCGCCTGTACCAGCTGTAAGCATTACCATACCATGGTAACCTGGCTCACGCTTTTTCTTTAAAACAATATTGATAATACCCGATAATCCATCAGGGTCGTACCGGGCAGAGGGGTTGGTTATTACCTCTACGGTTTCAATAATGCTTGCAGGTATTTCATCAATGCTGGAATACGTAGATGGTCGACCATCAACCAAAATCGTAACATTCTGACTACCCCTTAGGCTCACATTACCCTCCATATCAACCTCCACTGAAGGTATGCTCTGCATTATCTCGAGGGCCGAGCCTCCCTCTGCATTTATATCCTTTTCTACATTGAATACCTTTTTATCCAGATTATGGGTAAGCATTTGCTTTTGTCCTGTAATCACTACGGTTTCGATGTTTTCTGATGCAGGTTCCAGTGACAGATTGCCTAACGAAACCTCAAGGTTTTTTGGATTAACAAAAAACGGTTCTATGCTAGTAGTGCTATAACCAATGAATTTAACCTCGCCATAGTATCTTCCCAAGGGGACTTTATCAATGGTAAATTCTCCTTTCTCGTTGGTTATTCCACCTGTAACTAGGGTAGAGTCGCGCATTCTGTAGAATGCAACGCTTGCATACTCCAC
>CALGIR010000211.1 GCA_937915475.1 uncultured Bacteroidales bacterium | reverse complement strand
GGCACATTGAAATAGATTGATGACTTTTTCTTTCTTTTGGCGAGGTGGCACCTTGGATTGGCGGCAGTTTGCTGCTTATTGGGTTAATTGCATTTGTTTTTTACTGCATATCGAGGCGAAGGAAGAATAAGCCCCTTTTCTTTCCTGCAAAACCTGCTGAACCTGCACATATTGTTGCGCTGCGTGAGCTGAATTTAATTAAGACAGAAAAACTTTGGAGTACCGATAAGCATAAGCACTACCATACAACTCTTACCAATATTATTAGGCAATACATTGAGTCGAGGTTTGGCTTATACGCCATGGAGCAAACCACCGATGAGATAATTCAAAGTTTTCGGAACGAAAACATTATATCAAAAGAATTGCTCAGTGAGTTATCGGATAATCTTTCACTCTCCGATTTGGTGAAATTTGCAAGATATACACCGCAAGCATCAGAAAATGAGGCTGGGTTAAATTTTGGGTTCAAATTTGTGAATCAAACAAAAATAGAAGTGCCTGTTGAAGTAGAGGTTAATGATGAGGACGAACCCAGTGGTGATGAAGAAGTGAAAAGCAAAAACGTTGTTGAACCTGAAAAACCTGGCGAGTAATGGAAGGAATCATATTTGCTCATCCAAAATTACTATACCTTTTGCTGATATTACCTGGGCTTATTGCTTGGTATATTTTCAGACAAAAGGATGCAAAGCCAAGCCTTCAGCTATCAACATTAAAGGGCTTTAGCAAGGCGCCTGTATCGCTTAGGGTGTATCTAAGGCACTTACCCTTTGCATTGCGTATGGCTGCTCTGGCTTTGATAATTGTAGTATTGGCTCGGCCTCAATCGTTTAATGTTACCCAAAATATCGAAAGCGAAGGAGTAGATATAATTATCGCCCTCGATATATCATCGAGTATGCTTGCACGCGATTTTAAACCCGACAGAATTGAGGCAGCCAAAAATATTGGAATTCAATTTGTTGCGGGCAGAAGTTCCGATAGAATAGGACTTGTAATATTTGCTGGCGAGAGTTTTACTATGTGCCCTTTAACTACAGATTATGCTACAGTTATAAATATGTTTAAGGACGTAAAGCTTGGTCTACTTGAGGATGGAACTGCCATTGGAGTTGGATTGGCCACGGGAATTGCTCGATTAAAGGATAGTGATGCCAAGAGTAAGGTTGTTATTCTGCTAACCGATGGGGTGAATAATAGGGGAGAGATATCGCCTTTAATGGCTGCTGATATTGCTAAAACGTTTGGCATCAGGGTTTATCCCGTTGGTGTTGGCTCAATTGGTACGGCTCCTTATCCGGTTCAAACACCATTTGGGGTAAGATACCAAGATGTAAAGGTTGAAATTGATGAGGATGTGCTAAAGCAAATAGCTTCAATAACTGGCGGTAGGTATTATAGGGCAACGGATAATGAGGCACTTGAAAAAGTTTACCAAGAGATAAATCAGCTTGAAAAAACTAAGATTGAGGTTGTTGAAACAACCCGAAAAAAAGAAGAATTTGCTGTATATGCCTTTTGGGCTTTGGCTCTTTTAGGTCTCGATTTTATTTTAAGGGCAACTGTACTGAGAAGTATCCCTTAGGTTAATATTTTGTAAACAATTGAAATTAATAGTTGGCCATGTTCAGATTTGCTAACCCAGATTATTTATATGCATTGCTGCTAATTCCAGCATTTATCGGTCTTTATTTTGTGGCTATGCACATTAAGAGACGACGAATTTCGGAGTTTGGGAATACTGAACTCTTGCAGCAGCTTATGCCTGGGATTTCAAAAAGTAGAGGTTGGATTAAATCCATTTTATTTTTTGTTGCCTTTGCTTTTATAATTTTTGGCTTGGCTCGTCCACAGTTTGGGTCTAAGTTAACCGAGGCTAAGCGAAAAGGGATAGAGATAATTATTGCGCTCGATGTTTCCAATAGCATGCTAGCTCAGGATATTCAGCCTAACAGGCTCGAAAGGGCAAAGCAGGCCATCTCACGTTTGGTGGACCAGCTATCAAATGACAGGATTGGGCTAATAGTTTTTGCTGGCGATGCCTATGTTCAGCTACCCGTTACCAACGATTATACCTCTGCAAAGATGTTTCTCACTTCCATTAGCCCAGGAATGGTTTCTAAGCAGGGTACTGCAATTGGTTCCGCAATTAATTTGGCGGTTAACTCATTTAGCCCCCAAAGCGAGACCAGCAAGGTGATTATTATTATTTCTGATGGTGAAAATCATGAGGATGACCCCGTTGCGGCAGCTCAAAAGGCTTTTTCAGAAAAAGGCATTGTTATACACGCCATAGGAATAGGGTCACCTAAGGGAGCGCCAATCCCCATGGGAGCCAGAAATAGTGATTTTCTTCGCGATAAGGATGATAATATAGTGGTAACCAGGCTTGATGAAGAAACTCTTTCGAAAGTTGCTGTTTCGGGCGGAGGTAAATATCTGCGGGCATCCAATACTCAAATTGGTTTACTTCCACTTTTTGAGGAGATAAACCGAATGGAGCGCACAGAACTTAAGGACAAAGTCTTTTCTGAGTACGATGATCAGTTTCAGTACCTTTTTGGTATAGCATTGTTGCTGTTGATTATTGAGTTTTTTGTATTGGAGCGTAAAAACAAGTTGATTAAAAGGTTAAACCTTTTTGGTGAAAGCAATTAGTAATGATGAATACGATACTAAAATTAAATAGAATGATACGTGTGACCGCTTTGTTTTTTGTTTGCTTTATGGCGTTAGCTTTTGGCACATATGGTCAAAACGAGAAAAAAGTTGTTAGACAGGGTAACAAAGAGTTTGAAAGGGGAGAGTACCTCGATTCTGAAATATCGTACCGTTCTGCTTTAGAAGTTAACCCTTCGTCGTTTAAGGCTAACTTTAACCTTGGCGATGCCCTGTATAAACAGGAAAAATGGGAGGACGCTATCGAGACTTTTGATGGGCTTGCCAATTCTCAAATTTCTGATTTAAGCAAGGCTGGTGTGTATCATAACCTTGGAAACTCATATTTTAAAGAGCAAAAATTTGAGGAGAGTGTTGAGGCATACAAACAAGCGCTTAGGCTTAATCCTAACGATTTAGAGACAAAGTATAACCTATCACAAGCACAGCGATTCCTTCAACAGCAGGACAATCAAGACAATCAGGGTGATCAAGATAATCAGGATGGCGAGAACGACCAGGATAAGCAGGATGATGAACAAAAACAAGACGACAAGCAGGATAACCCCGAGGATAATCAGCAGGATAAATCTAATGATGATCAGCAAGAACAAGATCAACAACAAATATCGCCTGAGGATGCTCAAAGAATGCTAGACGCTATACAAGGCAGAGAGAAAGATATACAGGATAGGCTTAAAGAGGAGAAAGCTAAACAGGCAAAAGTGAAGGTAGAAAAGAACTGGTAATATGCAAGTAGATGAATAAACTATTAGTAATACTAACATTAATAACAGCATCGCTAACATCTGTTGCCCAAGATATTGAGTTTATATCAACAGCTCCTGACGTTGTGGCTGAGGGTGAACAATTTAGACTGGTATTTAAACTCAACTCCAGGCCCAAGAGTATTAATCCTCCCACATTTGATAATTTCTATATTCTAGCTGGACCAAGTACTTCTTCGAGTAGTAGTATACAGATTGTGAACGGACAAATGACCCAAACGTATGAGTATACCTATACTTATATTCTCGAGGCAACAAAAGAGGGTAAATATACCATTCCCCCAGCAATAGCTAAGGTAAATAATAAGGAGTATGAATCTAATTCTTTAACCATTGAGGTGGTTAAGGGTTCATCTGGTTCATATTCAGCGCAAAATCAGAGTCAAAGCCAAAGTCAAACACCTAGCCAACAAAAGGCGGAGGGTAGCGACAAATCAAGCGAGGTTTTTGTAAGTATCGATTTTGATAAAACTAATGTGTACCGTGGCGAACCAATTCTGGCTACAATAAGCATATACACCCGTCAGGGTATTTCAGGTTTCGAGGATGTCAAGTTTCCTTCGTTTACCGGCTTTTGGAGTCAGGAAGTTGAAACAGCCAATGAGGTACATTTTCAGCGTGTAAATATTGATGGGCGGATTTATAACATGGGGGTACTTAAAAAATATCTACTTTTTCCACAACGCTCTGGCGATATTAGCATTGAGCCATTTGAAATAGTTGTGCTTACTCAGGAAAAAAGTGGCAGAACCCAATCAATATTTGATGATTTTTTTGGGACCTATAAAACCATTAAGCAACGTTTAGTGAGTAAGCCTAAAACAATAAAAGTTAAAGATTTACCTTCGGCAGCACCTGCATCGTTTACTGGTGCGGTTGGCAACTACAACCTTGAGGCATCGTTGGATAAAGCACAGGTTAAAACTAACGAGGCGGTAAATCTAAAAATTCGTGTGGCTGGTTCGGGCAATCTTCGCCTTTTAGATACTCCAAAGTTCGACTTTCCTGCCGGATTTGAGGTTTTTGATACTAAGGTTTTAGACAGGATAAACACAACCAAACAAGGGGCTACCGGATCGAAAACATTTGATATTGTTGCAATTCCAAGAGCCCCTGGTGATTTTGATTTAGGTGTTGTTGAGTTTTCATATTTCAATCCCCTCCAAAATAAGTATGTTACGCTAAAATCTAAGCCATTAACGTTGTTTGTTGATTCCGATGGGTCTGAGGCATCAAATGTCCCAATGGCGGGGTTTGGTCGTGAGGATATTCGTTTTATTGGACAAGATATTAGGTTTATTAAAACCGATAAGTATATACCTCAGAAAAGCATCGCCTTTTTAATTAGTGGAATAAAGTATAAGCTAATTATTATTGTTCTACTTGGTTTATCTATTGCTGCATACTGGTGGATTCAGCGAAGGCGGTCACTTATGAGTAATATCGCCCTTGTTCGCACACGGAAAGCAAAGAGGGTATCAAAGCAAAGGCTTAAAATTGCTCTACAATTTCTAAAAGCAAATAATGCAGAACAGTTTCACGATGAGCTGTTAAGGGCTCTGTGGGGTTATATTTCCGATAAGCTAAGCATTCCTGTTGCAAATCTATCGAGTGATACCGCAAGAGTAACATTGCTTGAACGTGGAGTAAATACTATTGATATCGAAGAGTTTTTACGTATCGTTTCAATATGCGAGTATGCACGCTATGCACCAAAAGGGGAGCAATCTCAAATGGCTAATCTGTACGATAGCTCCATTGAGCTAATTTCTAAACTTGAAGCTGTACTTAACAGCAAGTAATGCATAGGTTTAACGGATAATAACATGACAATGAAACGGATAATACTGGCAATATTTACTTTAATGTTCACCTTTGGCTTGCAGGCAAGTGTTGCCCCCGATTCGGTTCTACAGAAGGCAAATTACGAGTATATTGAAGGTAATTTTGAAGAAGCGGCTACTCTTTATCAAACAATGGTTGATAGTGGATACAGTAATCCTGAACTCTATTTCAATCTGGGTAATGCCTACTTCAAACAGAATCAAATACCGCAAGCAATACTGAACTACGAGCGTGCATATCTCTTAAATTCATCCGATGAGGATATTGAGTTTAACCTTGAGTATGCTCGCACCTTTACAATAGACAGAATTGAGGCAGTCCCCGTTTTTTTTCTTACAAAATGGTATCGTTCCCTAAGGTCAATGCTTACATCCAACGGCTGGGCATGGGTTTCAATTGCTTTTGTTGCACTACTTCTGATTACTGGTTTAACTTTTCGGTTTTCGTATAGGCCATGGGTTAAACGAACAACCTTTTCGCTTGGTATTCTGTTTGCACTATGTGTAGTGCTAACCTCGACTTTTAGTGTACAGGAAAAAAACCGGTTTATACAAAGAGATAAGGCAATCGTATTTCAATCAGTGGTAACGTTAAAGAGTTCGCCAGGCGCCTCGAGCAAGGATATCTTTATAATCCATGGGGGAACAAAGGTTAGCATAACTAAAACCATTGGCGAATGGGTTGAAATAAGAACTGACGACGGCAATAAAGGGTGGATTCCCAGCGAAACGATAGAACTAATTTAGCTTTTTAATAGACCTTTGTTGCTTTACTTTCCACTAAACTTAAAAGAAAAACCTCAATTATCACTTTGGCTACTCAATCAAGCTGAGTGTTAATTGTTGATTCCGAATCATTTGAATAAATCTAGTTTTCCCCACAATTATCTTGTGGTCTAAAAAAAGAGTAATAAATTTAACCAAATGCGCTTAGGTTTGTTTATTGTCTAAACTAATAATTTACAGATTATGAGATTACTAATCTTTATTTCAATAATTGCATTTTCCTTCTCTTCTGCTAACGCCCAAACAAAAACATTGTACGATTTTACCGTTGAAACCATCAATGGTGAGTCTTTCCCCCTTTCACAGCTTAAGGGTAAAAAAGTAATGATTGTCAATACAGCATCAAAATGTGGCTTAACCCCACAGTACGAGCAATTAGAGGAGTTGTACAAAAGATACAAAGGAAAGAACTTTGTTATAATTGGATTTCCTGCCAATAATTTTATGAATCAAGAACCAGGCTCAAATGCAGAAATTATTGATTTTTGCACACAGAACTATGGCGTAACATTCCCCATGATGTCCAAAATATCGGTTAAGGGCGATGATATTCATCCACTGTACCAATGGCTAACATCAAAAAATGAGAATGGGGTTGTTGACTCTAAAATTTCTTGGAATTTCCAAAAATTCTTAATCGATGAGGAGGGTAGAGTGGTAAAATCTATACCACCTAAACAAAAACCCAATTCGGACGAGATAGTTGAATGGATTACTAAGTAATTAATGTTTCTGGCTTTCGGACGATTTATTCATTCGTCTGTTTTTTCGTATCCATTTTAACCAACATTAATTGCGCCCTGTTTAATATTGATTTTGCCTACCGATGTGATTTTATCTAGGCAGCGAACTGTCAATAGTTTGGAAGAATGTTGTAGGGGCATAAGATGGTAATTCCAATGGGAATAAACCTGTGAAATCAGGTTTTATTCTCACTTATCACATTCAACATTTTGCTACTATCGCATTTCACTACTGTTTCGTTTTTTAGTATATTTGCCAACCAAATTCATATGATTTTTAAGGTACATAATAATATTTAACCATGTTCGAAAATTTAACGGAGAGACTTGAGAGATCGTTTAAGTTAATAAGGGGTGAAGGCAAAATTAGCGAGATTAACGTTGCCGAAACCCTTAAGGATGTTCGTAAGGCACTACTTGATGCCGACGTAAACTTTAAAATTGCAAAACAGTTTACTGATGAGGTAAAGCGCAAAGCGCTTGGGATGGACGTGTTAAACTCCCTTAAACCTGGTCAGCTTATTGTTAAGGTTGTGCGCGATGAACTTGCCCAACTGATGGGAGGGAAAGCAGAGGATATCAATCTGTCGTCAAAACCATCCACAGTGCTTATTGCAGGTTTGCAAGGATCAGGTAAAACCACCTTCTCTGGTAAATTGGCCAATTACCTAAAAGCCAAAAAATCAAAAAGCCCATTATTGGTGGCTGCCGACGTTTACCGTCCTGCAGCTATCGATCAGCTGAAAATACTTGGTGAACAGATTGGCGTTCCTGTTTTTACCATCGAGGGAAGTAAGGACCCTGTAAGTATAGCAAAGGATGCGGTAAAATATGCAAAGCAGCAAAAGCACGATGTGGTTATTATCGACACCGCCGGTCGTTTAGCCGTAGACGAGGAGATGATGAAGGAAATGACAGCAATCAAAAAGGCTGTTAATCCCGATGAAATTCTCTTTGTTGTAGATTCAATGACAGGGCAGGATGCCGTAAATACGGCTAAAGAGTTTAATGATAGACTTAATTTTAACGGTGTTGTTCTTACCAAACTCGATGGGGATACCCGTGGTGGTGCTGCCCTTTCAATTAGAGCAATAGTAGAAAAACCCATTAAGTTTGTTAGCGCAGGCGAGAAGATGGATGCGCTTGACATTTTCCATCCAGATCGTATGGCCGATCGTATCTTGGGTATGGGTGATGTGGTTTCATTAGTTGAACGCGCTCAAGAGCAGTACGATGTTGAAGAGGCTCGCAAGCTCCAAAAGAAAATTGCCAAAAACCAGTTCAATTTTAACGATTTTCTTACCCAGATTGGTCAGGTTAAAAAGATGGGTAATATCAAAGATTTGGCTGGCATGATTCCGGGAATGGGAAAAATGATGAAAGATGTTGATATAGATAATGATGCCTTTAATAGCGTAGAAGCAATAATTTACTCGATGACGCCCGATGAGCGAGAAAATCCTGTTTTGTTAAACGGAAGTAGGCGCAAACGAATTGCAGATGGAAGTGGTACAACAATTCAGGATGTGAACAGGCTTGTTAAGCAGTTTGATGATATGCGAAAGATGATGAAGATGGTTTCGGGTGGTGGTGGAAAAAACCTAGGACGAATGATGGCAAATATGCCTAGAAGATAGTTACCTAGGATTTATACAAATAGTAAATCAATAAAAATCAATAATATGGAACTTCTCGACGGTAAAAAAATAGCCGATAAGGTTAAGCAAGAAATTGCTCAAGAGGTTGAGCAGATAAAGGCGAGTGGAGGTAAAATCCCAAATTTAGTGGCCATACTTGTTGGCCATGATGGTGCCAGTGAGACCTATGTTGGCCATAAAGAGAAAGCTTCTGCACAGGTTGGTTTTAATAGTTCTGTTCTACGGTTTGAGGATACTATAAGTGAGGAAGATCTGTTAGCTGAGATTGATAAGATAAATCAAGATTCGGATGTTGATGGTTTTATTGTTCAAATGCCTTTGCCAAAGCATATTTCCGAACAGAAAGTTATTGAGGCCATTGACCCGAAAAAGGATGTGGATGGTTTTCACCCTGTGAATGTGGGGCGTATGGTAATAGGTTTACCTTCTTACATCTCAGCCACCCCCGATGGGATAATTGAATTATTCAAAAGATACAACATTCAAACCGCAGGAAAACACTGCGTGGTACTTGGTCGCAGCAATATTGTAGGAAGACCCATAGCCAACCTGCTTTCACAGAAAGTGCCTATGGGTGATTGTACTGTAACTCTTTGCCACAGTCGTTCCAAAGATATCCCCTCGATTACCCGCACAGCCGATATTCTAATTGTTGCCATAGGTCAGGCCGGTTTTGTAACTGCCGACATGGTAAAGGAGGGTGCAGTTGTTGTTGATGTTGGTATTACAAGGTTAAAATCCGATAAAACCAAATCTGGCTGGAAACTCCATGGTGATGTTAATTTTGATGAGGTTGCCCCAAAATGCAGCTATATAACACCTGTTCCGGGTGGGGTAGGGCCATTGACAATTGTCTCTCTCTTAAAAAACACACTAAAGGCCTCAAAGAGGGAGGTTTACGGGTAGATAAACTATCGAAAAACAGCTAAAGAAAACTTCTTTAGCTGTTTTTTTTTAGCGTATATTCAATAAAAACAGAAACATATAGTGCTAATGTGACATAGTTAGGGTGTAATAGACAAAAGAATTTCTATATTTGCAACTCGAATAAAAAATTATTTTTCTAGTATATTAACTAATAATTAAAAACTATGTTTAAAGGACACCCAAAAGGTCTGATTGCCGCAGCTCTTGCCAATATGGGCGAGCGCTTTGGTTTTTACATAATGATGGCGATACTTTCGCTATTCCTTATGTCGAAGTTTGGTTTGGACCCAACTCCAGCAACCTGGATTTACTCCATATTTTATGCGCTAATTTATCTTCTTGCATTAGTTGGAGGTCTTATAGCCGATAAGACAAAGAAGTATAAAGGAACCATATTAGCAGGTTTGATTCTAATGACTGTTGGGTATACAATAATTGCCATACCCACTCCCACACCTGTTCCACACTTTGCGTTTTACCTTGTATTAACATGTTTTGGCTTGTTTGCAATTGCGTTTGGGAATGGTTTGTTCAAAGGAAACCTGCAAGCTGTTGTTGGACAAATGTACGATAACCCAAAGTACTCCGAAAAAAGGGATACCGGTTTTCAAATCTTCTATATGTTTATTAACGTAGGTGCACTTTTTGCACCTCTACTTGCTGTAGGAATTCGTAATTGGTGGGTACAATCTAATGGTTATGCTTATAATCCAGATTTACCGTCACTTTCACACCAGTTTCTTAAAGGAACAATTACACCCCAGGCAAGTGAGCGGTTTGCTCAATTATCTTCAGAGGTAAGTGGTGTTGCACAAACCGACTTAACGGCTTTTGCAAATGATTATCTTAACGTATTTAACACAGGGTTTCATTATGCTTTTGGTGTTGCCATCATAGCCATGCTAATATCGGTAGTTATTTATGTAGTAAATAAAAATAAGCTACCCGATCCTGCTGAGAAAAAGGCTATTCAAGAAAAAGTTACTGAGGAACAACCTGTAGTAGTTGAAATGGATAAGACCGAAGTTCGTCAAAGACTATATGCTTTATTCTCCGTATTTGCTGTGGTTATTTTCTTCTGGTTCTCATTCCATCAGAATGGTGTTACTCTAACCCTTTTTGCTAAAGACTACACCAACTTAAGTATGATTAACATTAACTTAGGATTTACGTCTATACAAGGGGCAGAAATATTCCAATTCTTTAATCCCTTCTTCGTAGTATTCCTTACTCCAGTTATTATTGGCCTTTTTGGTTGGTTAAAAGCTAAAGGGATAGAACCTTCCACACCTAAGAAAATTGCAATAGGTATGGGAATTGCTGCATCTGCGTTTGGTGTTATGACTATTGGGTCGTTAGGTTTACCTACTTATAATGAGGTTACAGCAATGGGCGGATTAACTGATGCTGCAAGGGTTACTCCTTTTCTGTTAATTGGGACCTATTTTATTCTCACAGTGGCAGAATTATTTATTAGTCCACTAGGGTTATCGTTTGTTTCTAAAGTTGCTCCTCCGCAATATCAAGGTATAATGCAGGGTGCATGGCTGGGTGCTACAGCCTTGGGTAATCAACTACTAATAGTTGGAACAATAT
>CALGIR010000210.1 GCA_937915475.1 uncultured Bacteroidales bacterium | reverse complement strand
CAAATAGCTATTTGGGAAGTCTGTATAATATACCCTCGCGCGATATCAATCTGCTGATGGCAGCCTTTTAACCCTACTGCGGAACAAAAAGATAGGTAATACTTCCCCTTTGCCTCGAAGGTGAACCACTGGATACATTAAATAGGCTTGACTTTGCTGCATTTATGGCTGCTTGGTTCATGCAATCATCAATAACAGAGTTTTGTACATCAATGCTTGCTTTGCCAACTGTACCATCGGTAAGCACATCAATATCAACAACCACCTGACCACCTCCCTCGCATTTGTAGGCAGGAACGGGTAATCGCAGGGCTCTTCTGTTTTTTAAAAAATAGCTTATTACGGTGGGTCCTTTGTAATGACCAACATCTTCGGATTCAATCTTTTTCTCCTCAACGTTGGGGATATCTATAGACTCTTCGTCTTGCAAGTTTTCCAATAGTTCTCTATGCCGCTGCATATCGTCTCTAATACGCTGAGCATCTTTGTATAATTCGTCAGCATCGATTGACTTTTCGTCGGTTAAACCAGGATTAAGATCCTCCTTTGTAGCATCAACAGCAATATTGCGTATTGCCTCCCACTCGTAAAGAGGATTTATGGCATCCTGTGGAAGTAGTGGTTCTGGCTCTTCAAACTCTTTAGGAGGAACAATCTCATACTCGCGTTCAAAATCAACAAGCACCAGGGGGTCGTTTGGATGGGGCCTACCCTTAAGTTCGAACACAAAGAAAAGGATTGCCAATAATATGTTAAGGGCGATAGTACCTAGAATGCCAACCTTATGCTTATTCCAAAACATAAAAAAAGCATGGGCTAGGTTATCAACCCAACCCTCAAATTGCGATATATTCCTATTTATCTTCTCCATTTGTGGAGCGGTGAATTTACTTCAAAAATATTAAAACTGTTGCAACTTCCCGAATTTAACGTTTTATCAATACCTCATGTTACTGAAGAACTATTAAAACGCAACATAAGTTCTTGCATTGTCTGTGTAGCTAAAATATAGTCGCTATACCTTAAATAATTAGAGTTAGAAATATCAACGTACACCATTGAATTTTAATCGTTGGTCTAAAACAGTGCAAATTAATAGTGTGGAATTAAATTTAAACAATAAAAAACTCTATTTTAGCCGCATATGTTTTTAAATTGATGCTACGCTTTAGGCTCATAACCTCACTCTTTATGCTCTCTTGGCTTTTACAGCCAATGGAAGGGGAACACATTGCTCGATTTAACAGACTACACGCACAAAGCCAAGGCAAACCTCTATCTGAGATGGCTTCCATTGACAAACAGATTATTCAGAAGCCAATCATTACACCTGAACGTTTGGGCAATGGTGAAAAATTGGGAGAGTTACTCAAAGAGTATGAGAAAAGCGATAAGACCTTTGGTAATGAGAATAATCTTAATCTCAATAAAGTTATTATTCCCAAAAACCAGCACCAGCTAATTGCATTTTGGGGCATTGCACTACTAATCTTCTCAATGCTTGGAGTTTTGTTATTCTATATGCGTAGGTATAAGGTTGAGAGCAAGAAACTTTATGATACCAATAAAAAGTTAAGCCACGTTCAAAACCATTTTGAAAATATTGTTCGAGATCGTACACACGATTTAGCTACCATGCTAGAAAAGTCTCAGAAAAGCAATCAGCTAAAGTCAACCTTCCTAGCCAATATAACCCACGAGATTCGGACTCCACTAAATGGGATTATAGACCTTACTCGCTCTTTGTCTAAAGATAACCTATGCTTCGAGACCCGAAAGCAATACCTAGACAATATCAACCGAGAAGGAGTGTCTTTGCTCCAGATAACAAACGACTTAATCACTATTTCGAAAATTGATGCAGGTCAGGTTCAAATAAAAAATGAACCGTTCAACCTAAACCAGCTGTTTTACGATTTGTTTTCAACCTTCAATTCGAATACCTCCCATAGAAAAAGGGATGGAGTAGAGCTAAAACTAAACCTCCCCCTTAGCGATTCGCACAGCAATATAGTATCGGATGCACTGCGCATAGAGCAAATTTTAATCAACCTAATTGACAATGCCCTAAAATTTACATACAAAGGGTCGGTTGAATTTGGGTATACTATGGAGGATAATGATAGCATAAAAATCATTGTGAAGGATACGGGCATTGGAATACCGAACGATGGCCACGAAAATATTTTCTGCCGATTTAACCGCGAGTCAATGGCTTCTCCCTATAACTCTAGCGGAACAGGACTTGGTTTGCCAATTTGTAAAGGGCTTGTTGATCTGCTAAAAGGTAATATTTGGTTTGATAGCCAACCAGATAAGGGGACAAGTTTTTACTTTAGCATTCCTTACTTGGAGGCCAGTCCTAATGAACAATCGTACACCTCGGGATTATCCTCATCCTTTCCAAACTTGAATTTTAAGGGTAAAAAAATTCTGGTTGTCGAGGACGATCTCTTCAGCTTTCAGTTTATTGAGGCACTACTTCAGAACACCAACGCAAAAATTATTCACGCCAAAAATGGCGAAGATGCGGTTGAAATTAGCAGCATAGCATCCGATATTGATCTTGTAATTATGGATATTTGCCTTCCGTTCCTCGATGGTTGTGAGGCAACAATACAGATAAAAAAGCAAAACCCAAAGATTTGCGTAATAGCTCAAACAGCAAATGTGCATAATAATGACCGAGCAAGATGCATGAGAGCAGGATGCGATGACTATATTGCTAAACCACTTGATCCTGACGAGTTTCTCAGGCTAGTTGCCCACTATCTCAAGAAGGCGGAAGCTAACCGTCATTCCCTATCCGACCATTAACATAATTAATCACATTGTGTTGATTTTTTCCCCATTTTTGCAAAAACACTAAACCACTTATATTCATTAACCTGCCATTATCAAAGGGTTTATTTGCAATGCGTGATTTCTGGTATGCATTTGGTTCATTATATTTATCAACTTAAAATATAAAAAAATATCATGAAAAAAGTACTAATACTTTCGCTCATCACCCTTACCTTTTTGGGGTGCAACCAACAAGAGAAACGTGAGAATATTGAGCTAAAAAAACAGCTTAGCGAGCTTAATGAACAATCGGCTGAAAAGGATTCAACCATTAACAGTTTTTTCAGAATGCTCAATGATATTGAGTCGAACATCACGCTAATTATGCAAAAGGAACAGGTAATTGCCAAGAATGCTGCCCTTGGTGGTGAGATGGAGAGCAATACCCGAGAGAGAATCCAGAATGACATCAATACCATAAACGAGCTTATGACCAAAAACCGAAAAGCCGTTGCATACCTAAACACCAAGCTTAAAGGAGCAAACTTTAAGATTTCTGAATTTGAGGAAAGGCTCTTAAAAGCACATAACATGCTTGATGTTAGAAATGCTGAGGTAGATGCTCTGAAAGGGCAGCTTACTGAACTCGATTTCTCGGTAGAATCGCTAAATGCCACGCTCGATACACTTACTATTGAGAACGAAATGCTTGAGCAAGAGCTCACATTGCGCAAAGAAGCACTGGATATGGCTTGGTTTGCTCTAGGAACCCGTAAAGAGCTTATTGAGAATGGTGTTATTGAGAAATCTGGCGGATTTATTGGGTTAGGTCGCAGTTTTAGGATTAAAGCCGATTTTAACGAGGAGTACTTCACATCCATAAGTATTGCACAAACCAATTTAATTCCCCTAATTGCAAAAACTGCCGAACTAATTACTGCGCACCCTAGCAGTAGCTACCAGTTTGTTCAGAATGAAAGTGGTATAATAGAATCGATTGAGATTACCGACCCCACCATTTTCTGGGGTGCTAGCAAATATCTTGTAATTCAGCTTAAGCAGTAGCCTGTTTTAGCAGAATTTAAAATTATAAGGGTTATGGGTAAGAATAAAAAGGGAAAACAAGGAAAAATAAAGCCAAAGGTGCTTCTGGGATACCTTATTATTCTTGGCATAGCCCTTGTTGCCCTTGCTGTTACCTACAAAGGATTTATAGACCTAACCAATACACGCCAATCCATTTCTGAACCCAGCCAAAAACTCATTAAGCTTAACTCAATTATCACTGATATTTACGAGGCCGAGAGCAATATCAGAACCTATACACTTACACAGAACGAAAGTTACCTGTCGATTTACCTTGGTTTTATGAATAACATAAATACCAAGGTAGATTCACTCCTTGCTCTTGCTGATAGCGATCCGGTACAAAGCGAAAAAATAAGGTTTATCCAAGAACTCCTCATCAGAAAAGGAAGGGTTCTTCGGGAGTTGATTGCGCTAAAAAAGTCGGATCAATCGTCACGTTTCTATGCAAAAGCATTGGAAGAAGTTGAAAATATAAACCTCGACTCTATCAAAGAATCAGCAGTAATCACTAGCGTTACAACTACCACAAAATCGCGTCGCGATTCAGTTATTAATATTGAAACCGAAAACTCCACTCAGGGTGTTTTCAGTAAGTTCTTACGTTGGTTCTCACGTAAAGAACCAACTGACTCAACCATAACCAAACTAATTGTTGAGATTGAAACTCAGATTGATACGCTTAAGAAATCGGTTATGTCACCCTCCGACAGCCTAATGAGCGAAGTGGTTAGGATACTCACTGAGATTCAAGAACAGCAGGAAATGACCATGTACAACATTGGCGAGAAAGAGTTGGAACTCCTTAAGAGCGATAAAGAGATAATGGATCAGATACGTACTGTCCTTTCGCTCCTTGAACGCGAAGAGCTTGTGAACTCATACAGCATGGCCGAAGAGGTAAAGAAAACCGTAAAGGAATCGACCTTTATGCTTTTAGGGCTGGGTAGCGTAGCACTCATTATGAGTGTTCTTTTTATATGGACAATCTTTAGAGATTTATCGAGAGCAAGCTATTACCGAAACCAGCTAGTTGAAGCTAAGCAGTATGCCGAAAAACTATTGCACGTTAAGGAAGAGTTCTTGGCTAATATGAATCACGAGATACGCACTCCGCTTTCTTCAATTATTGGTCTAACAAAAAAACTAAGTAATAATCCACAGAACAAAGAGCAAGAACAAGTAGTAGAGTCGCTAAGCAGCTCATCGCAGCATCTGCTTCAGATTGTAAACGATATACTCGACCTTTCAAAAATTGAAGGCGAATACCTAAAGTTTGAAAAAATATCCTTTATCCCCGAAAAGGTGATTGCCGAAGCGTTTAATGCGCTTAGTATACAGGCTCATGAAAAGGGACTAAGCTATAGCATGAATGCAAATAATTTGGCTAAAACGCCAACCGTTGGCGATCCGCTCAGGCTAAAGCAGATTATGTACAACCTACTAAGTAACGCCCTTAAATTTACTAGTAGTGGTGGCGTTAACCTAAGCCTAAACGCCGAAATGCATAACGATGAAAGTCTTGCTATTGACGTAATAGTTAGCGACACAGGGATTGGCATTCCTAAGGAGAAACTCGATGCTATTTTTGAGCAGTTTAGCCAAGTTGATTCGAGCACCTCAAGATTGTTTGGGGGTACTGGCCTGGGGCTAACCATTGTTAAAAGGTTAACCGAACTACAGGATGGTACCATTAGCGTAAGCAGCAAGGTTGGCGAAGGATCAACATTTAGCGTAAAGTTAGCATACCCAATTGCTACAGAGGAGCAAATTGAAAAGGTAAAGACAGTACATAGACCAAAACTTCCATCTAGCACCAATATCCTTGTTGCTGAGGATGATCCTATAGGCCAACTTCTAATTCAGGAAATGCTCAAAACCCTTGGCGTAAACCCAACAATTGTTGGAGATCCAAACGAAGCCCTTAAGCTTGCCAAGGCTAACAGGTATGCAGTGGTAATTACAGATATTCAGATGCCTGGCCTTAGTGGTTTCGATTTATCAAAAACCATTCAAAGTAGCATTACCACTCCACCTCCTACTATAGCCATAACAGCAAACAGTAATATTGGGCAGCAGCGCGAATATACCGAGGCTGTCTTTGCTGCATACCTTGTAAAACCATTCGATGAGATTGAGCTATATAATGCCATTGCTCCTTTAATTGGAGAGGAAAAATTGATTGATTCCCCCCAAAGGATTTCGTCATCACAAAACGATTATGATATTTCGAACATCCGTCGTTTTGCGAATGATGATGATGAATCGACCCGCATCATCCTCCAATCTTTTATTGATAACTCTGAGATTAACCTTCGAAACCTGAAAGATTGCATTGAAAAAGCGGATTGGAAGGGTGTTGGTGAACTTGCCCATAAAATGAAATCGGCATTCAGGCAACTGAATATATTTACAATCGCCCTAGAACTTGAAGGGCTTGAGAATCTGAAAGGAGAAACAACTCCCAAAAGTTTAAAAGAGCCCTTGGTGGCCATTGAGCAAGAGGTGATAAGGGTTAATGCACTGTTAACAAATGATATTGAAAAGTTAAAGCCACGGTAAATTACCTTTATTTTAATGATTCCTGATTATAATAAGTATTAAGCCTGTTTATGAGTTGACATTTAAGCATAATTATCATATATTTGCTTAAACTAATCAGCAATGGAGCAAAAAAGGATTAAATCTAACCATCTTACCGCATCAGTTCCAACCCAATTCTCCCGTTCTGTTACCATTGATATTGATTGGAAATTGCGACTAATTGGCCTTTTAGGCCCAAGGGGTACAGGCAAAACAACCCTTCTGTTGCAAGCAATAAAACAGCTGCACGGGTTCGACCCCAGAGCCATATACATCAACCTAAACGATTTGTATTTTGCAGGCTGCAAATTGAATAGCTTTGTCGGCAAATTTTGCTCCATGGGTGGTGAGCACATCTTTATCGATAATGTTCATAAGCACCCCAACTGGAGCAATGAGATTAAACTAGTTTACGAAACCTATCCTAACCTTAGAATAGTGTTTGCGGGCTCCTCAACCATAGACATGCTAAAGCATTTTGCAAACCTTAGCCAAAGAGCCACTATCTACCAAGTAAATAACCTGTCGTTTAGGGAGTACCTATCAATGCAAGGTATTATCAACCTTGAACGAATATCACTAGATGGTATTATTCAAAATCAATCCGATATAAACAATGAGATTCCCAGCGATTTAAAAATCCTGCCCCTATTCGATAAGTACCTTACACAAGGCGCCTATCCCATACAGAATAACAGCTATGAAGAGGTGAAGCAAACCATAGAAAGCTATGTAATTAACACCATTGAGCTGGATATGGT
Source organism: uncultured Bacteroidales bacterium (assembly GCA_937915475.1). Taxonomy (GTDB): domain Bacteria; phylum Bacteroidota; class Bacteroidia; order Bacteroidales; family Tenuifilaceae; genus Perlabentimonas. The sequence goes on along the minus strand of CALGIR010000210.1, from coordinate 1,486 downwards.
GAACATGGAGGGATACGACTCGCGCAATGGGTTTAAGCTAAAGCAGCTTATGGGCATATTTGCTCAAAATGCGCCTTTTAAACCAAACCTTGTGAGCATTAGCAACACCATAAATCTTCACCGGAATACGCTAATAGGTTACCTATTTCACCTAGAGAAAGCAAAGTTGATAAACCTTATATACCCTGCCGGCAGCGCAATAAGCATTCTGCAAAAGCCCGAAAGGATTTTTATGGGTAATCCCAATATGAGCATGTTACTAGGAAACTCACAGCAGAACAGAAGCGATTTGCTTCGCACTTTTGTAGTTAACCAGCTGCTTAGTGCTCATGAACTAAGGCTCTCGCAATACGAGTCGATTAAGGTTGATGGACAAATGCTACTAGGTTTTGAAACCAACAAAAGGATCCCCAAGAAACTAAGAGAGAATCCTAATGCCATTACCCTTGTTGACAATATTGAGATTGGAAGTAACCAAAGAGTTCCCGTTTGGATGCTGGGGTTGTTGCACTAGTATGCTAATTTTCTATTTTGATGAGATTTTCGCCCAGGTATCCCTAAGGGTTACTGTACGATTAAACACCAACTTATCGGGTTTACTATCGTAATCAACGCTAAAATACCCCAATCGCTCAAACTGAAACCTGTCGAGTGGACTCACATTCTTAAGCGCTGGCTCAACCAATCCCTCAATAACCTTAAGCGAATCGGGGTTAATGCCCGTCTTCCAATCAGTTCCTTCGGGAACATCATCAGGATCCATATTAGCAAAAAGGCGGTCTAGAAGACGAATTTCGGCTTTAACTGCACTCTTGGCGTTTAGCCAATGAATTACACCTTTCACCTTTCTTCCATCTGACGATTTTCCTCCGGCCGATTCGGGGTCGTAGGTACACCTGAGCTCAATAACATTACCCTCACTATCTTTTACAACCTCATTGCATTTAATTAGATAGGCATAGCGAAGTCGTACCTCACCCCCGGGTGCTAAACGAAAATATTTCTTAGGCGGATTCTCCATAAAATCATCCTGCTCAATATAAATTTCCTTGCCAAACATCAGAGGTCTTCTGCCAGCCAACTCATCCTCGGGATTATTTATTGCATTTATCTCCTCTGTTTTATCCTCAGGATAATTGGTTATAACCACTTTTAGCGGATTTAGTACTGCCATACGTCGCTGGGCACTCTTGTTCAGGTCTTCGCGTAGGCAAAACTCCAAAAGTGACAGATCGATTACATTATCGCGCTTTGCAACTCCAACCCTCTCGGCAAATACTCGAATAGACTCGGGCGTGTACCCTCTGCGACGAAGACCACAAATTGTCGGCATTCGCGGATCGTCCCAACCGCTAACATATCCCTCCTCAACAAGCTGTAGCAACTTGCGCTTACTCATCACAGTGTAGGTAAGGTTTAATCGCGCAAACTCGTACTGGTTCGACTGGAAGATTTCAAGTTTCTCGATAAGCCAGTCGTACAGCAT
>CALGIR010000209.1 GCA_937915475.1 uncultured Bacteroidales bacterium | reverse complement strand
TGATGTTTACGCCATTCGTTTTCACCCCCTTTTTTATCCTGATAAACCATGGTTTTGCCATCGCCACTAACTCTTACCAATTCTGCAGGAATTGTCCAAAGCTGGTCAACTCGGCCTCCACTAGCTGGTACAGTGTACACCTCGGGCTGTGAGCCTGTTGGGTATTGCCTGTGGTTTGCGTCATCGAGGCGCTGCGCACCAAATATTACTCGCGTGTTGTCGTGACTAAAAGCGTAGGGGTACTCGTTGGCCGAGTGGTAGGTTAACCTTATGGACTCGCCCCCTTCGGCATCGATTATGAAAACATCAAAATCGCCAAAACGGTTCGATGCAAAACTTATTTTAGTGCCGTCGTTATTCCAAACGGGCATAAAGTCGTGCTCCTGGTGGTATGTAATTTGTTTTGCATTACCTCCGTTGGCATTAACGGTATAGATGTTTCCCTTAAAAGTAAATGCTATTTTATTGCCATCGGGCGATATTGCTGAGTAGCGAATCCATTGTTCGGCATCTTGCGCAGTTGTTGTGGAACTTAGTAGCACAGAGAATCCTATTGCCACTAGAAGTCGTAATGTTTTAACCATGTTACAGTTGAATTTATGTTAGTAATATACTTTGACGCTTATACAGCATGAAGGATTAGTGCTTGGCCGTGAAAAGTGGCTTATTTATCATTAATACCTCGCTATTTCAGTATAAATATAAGAGTTTTTTATGTTTGTCGACAAATTAAGTGAGCATTAATCGCTCAGTCTTTCTTGAATAGACTGGATATTTAGCCTCGGGTTTTATGCTTAAATTCTAGACACCACAACCCATCTAATAGTTTAGTAATTCGATAAGGCTGTTTACTTCCTGAAAGGGTCAGTTAAAAAAAGATATTTTCAGCCACTTGCCAAATCACGCTAATTTTGAGATGGTTCATCTATGTCTCTATAATGATTCATGGAGCCAATACAATACACATTTTAAATATTGCTTATTTATATATATATGATTAGTATATATTTGATGTTATTATCGAATGCTTTTTTTGAGTTTTAAATTATCTATAGAAAATCAGAAGAAACACATATTGATTCAATCGTAAGTAAAAAACAATCGCATATACTTAAATATACCATTCAAGACACAATCGTTCTAATTCACTCCTCTGATTTTACTGTAAAAATTGATGATTATATAAAAAACGAATTCTTTTTACTTTTTAACAACCCTGTTTCAGCAATTTTCTTCTTTCAGGAAGATACTATAATCAAGCTCATTAACTACAACATGTTTCACCAAAAGATTGTTGCTAAAGATGAAAGCGGTCAGTTTTTTGCAATAACTTTTAATCCGCCTCCCGATAGCCTTATTATCAATGGGAAACAATTTGTTTTCATGCGCAAAGGAGAGATACTAGAAAGAATATAACCTTCAAGCACAAATTTTTTTATTGGATATGAGTCAGTTAATAATTATAGTCAATCAAATTTCCATGAGGTTAAAGAAAATTATATAACTGGAAGTTATTCAATTATATATATGGATGGAAGTAATAAAGAATTAAAAACTACTATAACTACTGAAGCAAAACCAATTCTTTATTATTTCAACGGAAAGCGGCACATAAAAATTACGGATAAGAAAAGACTTTTTTCAGTTCTCAACGACAAGAATAAAAAGAATGCATCTGAATACCTGAATTCTAAAGACATTTCATTCAACAACGTAGATGATTTATACTTGTTAATTGCTTACACTTTTGGTGAGTAGATTATCTCTGCAGTCGAGAGTACTGTGGTTGAAACGAAGTCCGTTGAAATAGTTGAACCCGTAACCTTAAAATTATTGTTTAAATTTAACGTATTAGGGGAAACAACCTAAAGCCCACAACCTGAGCATCTTGTGGCGGTCTTGGTAGCAGGTGAATGGGGGGTTGTCTATGACAGCAACTTTGACAAATTCAAAACCTTAACTGACTATGAAAAAGATGTTTACAATATTGTCTTTGACCACAGCGGACGCCTTGCCACTGTTTGTTTTGATGAGGAAACACGGTTATATGGCAACGGCTTTAACCTTAAGAAAACAACCACAGGAGCAGGCATCCAACCATTTTTCATAACTTTTTCCCCCGATGATCCCAAAATAGCAGTAGGCTACTTTGAGGTTCCCGATGTAGAACTATTCTCGGGCAAAAACCTGAAGTTGCTTTACAAAGCAAAACTTGACAGCATGAGTGAAAAGGGAAGGTTTGACTAAATAAGATATCCGAATAAAAAACGGTTTTACCTATAGGCGGGTCGAATCCGATTTTATTTTCAGTTCTTTGAAATGTATTACATTTTTGAACTTCTGTCAAGCTGTCTCAGATGTTAAGATAAAAGGTTGTGGTTTTGAGTGGATTATGATTATCCTCATCTCAATGCCTTTCCTTATTTCTCATACTGTAAATTCGATAGTGAGCGGCTGCATACAACACCACATTGGTGCAGGGAAGGATTTATTTCAGCGTAACTGGCAGTCATACAATATGTTGAAAACTATTACTTTGACTATTTGCCGACAAATTAAGTGTGTATTAATAGTTCAGACTTTCTTGAAAGGATTGGGTGTTTAGCCTCGGTTGTTGTAGCCATCAATCTGTTAGTAAAATAAAGGGTAACAAATATAATGGGTTATCTAAAATTTAGAATCTAATCTTACTATAGCCTACAGCCACCGTTTACGTCTAAAGTAAACTAGCATTAATAGGGTTACAACCACCATCAATCCTATTGATACAGGGTAACCCCAGTACCAGTTTAACTCTGGCATATTCCATGGGCTGCTATTGGGGTTAAAATTCATGCCATAAATGCCAGCAATAAAGGTAAGTGGGATAAAAATGGTTGCAATAATGGTGAGCACTTTCATTATCTCATTCATCCTATTGCTGATGTTTGACATGTGCATATCGTAAAGGCTATAAATCATTTCACGAATATTTTCAAGCGTATCGATTACCTGAATCAGATGGTCGTACACATCACGGATAAATATTTTCACCTCATCGCCAACAAAGGGTGAGTCATTGGATATTCCGGCTCAAACTGTACACCCCATTCCGGTTTAAACTGAACAGGTGAT
>CALGIR010000208.1 GCA_937915475.1 uncultured Bacteroidales bacterium | reverse complement strand
AAACAGTCCAGAAATTGTTAATAACTGCCAGAAATGACTCCTGAGTAGTTACAAATTTTTTTTAAAAAAAAAGTACTTTTTCTTTATATTAATGCATCTAGGCCACTTTACAATTTACAAATATTGCTAATGGGTTAATCCTTAAGTTTTCGGTTTGTTTTTTCGCAGCCTATAGTTGGATTTATACACCATAAATTTGATTTAAAATCAAATAAAACGTAAGAATAACAGACTAAAAACCAGCGAAAAACCTATCGGCTGTAACCTTTTGCAAACTCCCCTGTATACATTAATTCTGGACAGTAAATAAACCTATACACACAAAATCATTATAAAAACTCTTTTTTAATCTTAAGCCCATGCACTCTTATTTATGATAAAAATCAATGTTTTATTATTCAGTTTCTTGATATTAAGCATCTTAAGTTATGGGCAGTTGAGTGTTGATGCTGAATACAGGCTACGCAGCGAATTACGGGATGGGTACAAAACACTGTCCGACGAAACTACCAAACCTGCTCTTATCACATTTCAGCGTACTAGGTTAAGTTTTGATTATGAGCATGATAAGATTCATGCCTATATATCACTTCAAGATGGGCGTATATGGGGGGATAGCAAATGGGGAACCGACGACTCTGGTGTGGGTATACATCAGGCATACATTAAATACTCAATATCAGGAAAATTGGCAATGAAACTTGGCCGGCAAGAGATCATTTATGATAAAAAGAGGCTTATGGGAGTAAAGAACTGGGGCAATGCACCAATTGCACACGATGCGGCATTGTTCCAGTTCAACAATGCTGACCAAACCAAAGCCGATTTAGTTTTGGCTTATAATAATGATTCTGACAAAAATTTTGAATCAGACTACACAGTTGACATGTACAAATACTTGACAGTACTGCGCCTATACAATAAATTCAGTGATAACCTTAACATGTCGTTCTTAACAATCATAGATGGCAACCAGACCGCAGGAAATTACCGCACAGTATATGCTCGTGGAACATCGGGGATTTATGCAGCATTTAACATCAATAATATTAGTATTGATGCAATGGGATATTACCAGTACGGAAAATCGAAAACTGGAATAAATATTTCATCCTTTTTCTTCCACTTAAAACCAACTTTAATCATTAACAAGAGCATAAAAATAGCTGCAGGTATCGATTACTTCTCTGGAGATAATGCCCTAGTTGACAACAATAAAAACAATGCTTTTTCCTCAGTATTTGGTGATGGTCATGGCTATTACGGCTACATGGATTATTTTACAAACATTCCAGCACATACAAAACAAGGTGGGCTTAACGACATTTATCTCCATGTCGATCTGAGGCTATCCTCAAAATTATTAATAACAGGCGCCGCACATAATTTTATGCTAACAAATAATATTCTAGATGCAAGTTCAACACCCACAAACCCAGTTGTTGCAAACAAACATCTAGGAGTTGAATTTGATGCAGTTTTAGCCTATAACTTTTATACCAACTCAACATTAACAGTAGGCTATTCTACACTAATGGCTCAGAAAACGATGGAGCTTTTAAAAACAGGAAGTTCAAAAGGAATACAAAACTGGTTGTTTGTAAGTATTTTATTCAAGCCCGAAATATTTAAGTCTAATAATTAACATAAAGGAAAATCACAAAATGAGAGCAATAAATAATTTAAAGATTGGAACAAGGCTAGCACTCTTTTTTGCAGCTTGTTTAATTGTAACCACATTTGGTTTTGTATACGCATTATATCAAACTCGGGTAATCAACCAACAGGTCAATAATATTTACGGGGTGCATCTTGTAAGTATCGATTATTTACTCCAAGCCGACCGCGATGCTTATCAGTCGAGTATAAGCATAGCGCAACTAATGCTTGTAAAAGACAACAACAACACTCAACACTTTACAAAGTTACTCAATGATGTAACAGAGAACTTAGACCAGACACAAGAGCGGTACGGAATATTTGAAGAAGCATCGGGACTTGACACTAGGCCTGAAAATGCACATATATCGAAAAGTTTTCATACAGCTTATGGCGAAGTAAAGAAAATAACCAATGAATTAATTAGTTTGATTGTTGAAAATAAACTAGATGAGGCTGAATATCTTTACCTTGATCGTTATAGTGAGCAATTTGAAATAATGCGCGGGGCGATGGATCAGTTTACAGACCTTATTCAGATTGAGGCAGATGCTGCATATAGGGCGAGTGAAGAATTAAGCCGTAGAATAATGGTTAATACCATTATCGTTTTGATGCTTATAATAGGACTTATTATTGTTGGTGCGATTATATTAACCCGAAGTATTGCAATGCCCCTGTTAAAAGCAGTTGGTCTACTCGATCAGATGTCCAACGGGGACTTGACAATAACTGTATCTAAAGAACTTGAAGACCGCGACGATGAGGTTGGTAGCTTAATGAAGAGCCTGTCGGTAATGATTGGCAACATAACCAATATTGTTGAAACCATAATTGCAAACTCAAACCAAATAGCACAAGCCAGTAAGGAATTAAGTAAGACCTCGCAACATCTTTCAGAGGGTGCATCAGAACAAGCATCGTCGGTCGAAGAGGTTTCTTCGACAATGGAAGAAATAGCAGCAAATATTTCGCAAAGTTCTGAAAATGCACAGCAAACTGAGAAAATAGCAGAAACATCATCGCGTGGAATTGAAAAAGTAGGGGACTCTTCCAAGCAAAGCCTAGATTCGATCAACATAATATCACAAAAAATTACAGTGATTAACGATATCGCTTTCCAAACGAACATACTGGCGCTAAATGCAGCCGTCGAAGCTGCTCGTGCCGGCGACCATGGAAGAGGGTTTGCAGTAGTTGCAGCTGAGGTTCGGAAACTTGCAGAGCGCAGTAAACTCGCCGCCGATGAGATTATTGCTTTAAGTGATAAAAGTGTGTCGGTAACTAATGAAGCTGCACAACTGCTTGATGAACTGAAACCTGAAATAGCACGTACGGCAAACCTGGTACAGGAAATTACATCGTCAAATATAGAGCAAAGTAACGGTACAAATCAGGTAAACAATGCTTTAGCGCAACTCAACACAATAACACAACAAAATGCATCGATGAGCGAAGAACTTGCGTCGAGTGCCGAAGAACTTACAAATCAATCGCAGGCTCTTATTGAACTTGTATTGTTCTTTAAAATGAAGTCTTAAAGAAAAAAATGCGTTTTTGTGGTACTAATATATCATAAGGGGGCCAAACCCCCTTATGATATATCTGGAAACTTATTTTAAAAGTATTAACGCTAATCAATCAGAACTATTTTGCTAGTTAACTTCCCATTTTCGGTTTTAAGCACAAGGAAATAGTAACCTTTACTAAAATGGGATAAATTGATAGAAGTATTTATGGAGTTTATTGCACCTCTTTTAACAATAGCGCCACTAACATCGGTAATATAGTACTCCGTATTATCCGTTTTATAATTACTAATTTCAATATTAACTAGACCACTTGTAGGGTTAGGGTAAATTTTTAGGACTTGGCTTTGAATATCTACGCTATTAATTGGTGAAATAGAGACGTTAATCACAATGTCCTCATCGATTATGGTTACGCTTCCTTCCTCAATTAAGTAATCTGAAACAGAAACGCTAAAATCATAGGTATTTGGTAAAACCTCCGTAAAAACAGCAGTACCCTCATTATCTGTTGTTTTTATTTTATCGTTAAATGTTATTTCTGCATTTTCAATAAACTCAGAGTTAACGTTATCGGTTACTATAAAGGTTACTTTAAAATACTGCGTCTCAGTTATTTCGTAGACAGAGGTATAAGCCCATTGGTGGTAGGCAGCATTATTCATAGTGCCTGATAAGGCTATATTCCCGTTTTTCATTTTACTTATTGCCATTGACGTTTGAGAATATTCGACTTGTTCAGTATGATTCCATAGGATTTCTCCATCACTAGAATAACAAGTAATAGCCTGTTCTCCCTGCCAAGTTGCTGCATTAGTGGTATGATCTCCTGCTACGATATAGTTTCCTTGAGCATCTTCTATTATTCCAAAACCAGTGTAATCCTCATAGCCTGTTTTTTTCCAAACGTTATTTCCGTCTGCATCGTACTTATGGATAAATTGTATTCCGCTTGATAATGACGATCCGGTAATTACAATATCGTTGTTTTGGTCAACGAGTACACCATTCGCTCCAGGTTTAGAAGGGTCTAACACTTCCCAAACTAATACACCCTCACTTGAAACTTTGAGTAAAGCCGTTTTCGATCCATCGTATTCTCCTGTAAGTATAATGTTGTTATCTGCATCACATGTTACACCCCTGGGGATAGAGAAACCCTCTACTGTAAATGTTTCGTCGAATAATGTATTGGCATCAGAATCAAATTTAATAACACGATAACCTAAACCAGACTCAGTACCAACAATAATTATATTTCCTTCTGTGTCCAATGTCATTGCATAAGTCGAGCCCCAGGAAGATGAGTTAGTGTTGAGTTTTTCAACCCAAATAACATCACCACTGCTTTTATCTATTTTGCATAATGAATGGTCTGGGTTTCCGTTAATATATAGCCAATTGTTATCGCTATCAGCAATAATGTCGGAGGGGAAGGAGATTCCCTCAATATTTACAGAGTACAAAACTTCCCCTTCTGTATCAAAGGCTCTTAAAAGTGTGCCCTCTGAAGCAATAGCATTGTAGACGTGATTTAAATCGTCAGAGGCAATGCAGTAAGAAGCAGCATAATTCTCGTCATTAGTAAACTTGTCAGTCCAAAGGTTTGATGGTTGAACAGCCGTTTGCGAGAAAGAAATTCCTGCTATTAGGCAAGTCAGAATTAGTAATAAAATTTTTCTCATTGTTCAGTAATTTAATTGATTAGTAATAATTTTAGTTATAGGCGAATATATGTCTTGTCCTTATTTTTGAGAGCGATAATGTATCACTATCTCTAATACCCTATATCACATTATTCTCACATCGTATGGCAAACTATCACTTATATAGCCTATTACGACAGGTGTTCTTTCTAGCCCTATGTTAGTTCTGATTAACAGTAAGATTTGTTTTCTTAACTTTGGATGAAAAAAAGAATTTAGAAGAATGAAAGATACATTGTTAACATGCTTCTTTATGCTTTGTATAAGCATAGTTTGTTATTCGCAGTTAAATAGGACTGAGCTATTGGCAAAGTTTGATTCTTGTGAGTTTTATACTAAATTGTATTTGGAGGATTCTACCATTAAGGCGCTAGAGTATAGTCAAATAGAATTGGAAATATCAGAAGTTTTAGATGACAAGCATCTGGCTATAAAATCATACTATAATCTTGCTCAGTCATTCTATTTTTTAAATCAGCCGAAAATAGCTTTAGAGTATCTATACAAAGGTATAGAGTTATGTTCTGAGGTGAAAGATAAGGAGACCAAGGCTCTTTTTGAATTTAGTTTAGGTAAGGTCTATTTAGCATTAGAGAAACCTGATATAGTGTTGAAATATGCACATAGTGCTCTTCAGTATTATGAGTTGACAAATAACTTACCGGGACAAATAGTTGTAAAGGGGAATATTGCGATTGCTTATGGAATGTTAGCAGATTTTAAGAAAAGCGAAGAGGTCTTAAATCAAGTGCTTAAGTATTTCGAAGAAGAAAGGGATACAACAAATATTATCACAACTAAAATAAATATTGCAGTGATGTTTGAGCGAAGTAATCAGCCCACCGAATCACTTAAGATATTAGAAAGTTTATACGTATACCCTCAACTAACAAATCTGAATAAAATATATGGCAATGTATTACTGCTTAGGGGGCAATCATTCTACAGATTAACAAATATTGATAGTGCGATTTATAATTTAGGCGTTGCTGTAGAGCATGCCAAGAGTTACAAAAACTATCATTTGGAAGGGATATCAACTTCTTTATTAGCCACTATTTATAATGAGCAAGGGAATTATAAGAAAGCAGCCCTTTTATATAGAAGGAATGCAGAGATAAAGGACTCTATTTTGACTGTTGAAGGACAAAAGCGATTGCAGGAGCTAGAAATCGTTTATCAAGTTGCAAAAAAAGAAAAAACCATTGAAAGCTTGAAAGAAATAGAACTGCTAAACAAACAAAGAATATGGCTATTATCAATTGCTATGTTACTCCTATTGATCATAGCAATATCCGCTTTTTATAAGGTTAAAACGAGGATTGCGTTAACAATGCTGAAAAACAATATGCTGAATCAAAGGCTGGCGCATGAAAAAAAGGAATTGACAAATATGGCATTGCATTATCTTGAAATAAAAAAGATGATAACAATAATTCATTCCAAATTGAAGGATTGTAACAAAATAAAGGATATTGATAATTTAAAAATAGAGCTCTCAAAACTTACAAAAGAATTAGGGTTTAAAGAGTCTTTAATAAACAGCAATGAAAATATAGAAGCCTATATAGATAAGACTTACAGAGACTTCAGTTTTAATCTTGTTTCAAAATACCCGAATTTATCCGCAATTGAGAAACGGATTTGTTCTTTGGTTATGCTAAATTTCTCAAGCAAGGAGATTTCAGAAATACTTTCTTTATCCTATAAAAGTGTTAATAATGCAAGGTCTAAACTCCGAAAAAAACTAGGGATCCCTGAAAAAGAAAATATGAATGATTTTCTGAGAAAAGTGTAAATGAATAACAATGCTGATTCAATGTGATTATGTTTGTGAAAAGTGCCAAATGTAAACTAGTGCTGTTGTTTTTTGGGCTATTCCACAAAGTGTGTACGTTGGAAACAGGAACAAGCTATTGGTTTAAAAGCCCTATTATCAACAGAATAGCACTCCCTCCCTTTAGCTAACCCTACGTGGTGGCGTAACCTCTTTGGCGTGGTCGAACATGTAGCGGAGGGTTACATGGGTTTTGCGAACCTTTGCTCCAATTTGGGCAACCACCTTGCGCATGGCTGGGTTAAAGTCGCCTATCCAGTTCATCTCAATCTCTTTGTAGGGAAAATTGTCTTTAAAAGCCCAATTGGTTAGGCCTTTAATTAGCGCACCCTCAACTCCTTTCCCTTGATGCTGTGGGATTACGCCAAAAACCAGACCAAGTGCCTTTGTGCATACCTTTCTGACCTTTAGGAGATACATCATCCTAAGCTTACCCCATAGGTTAAAGTTACCGTTCAGGTATTTTACCACTTGGTTTAGCTCGGGTATCATTATCAGAAATCCGATGGGCTCATCATTGAAGTAGGCAAACTGCATAAGCCTTTCGTCCAGAATAGGCTTTATTTCGTTTAGCATAGCCATAGCCTGCGGTTTGGTCATCTTACCAACGCCAGTGTATCTTCCCCAGGCTTTGTTGTATATGGTAATAAAATCATCAGCAAATTTTTCAAGTGATTTTTTTGAGATACACCTAACCTGGTAATCAGGATTTTTGGCTATGCGCTGTGCTTTCTCCCAAATTATTGGGTCTACATACTTGTCGGTAACTGGCAGATGATAGGTGTACTGGTAAAAATAGGGTTTAAAACCATAGTCTTCAAAAAGAGTTTTATAGTAAGCGTGGTGATAATCCATGCAGTAGTTGGGCTGGTAAAACCCGTCGATAAGCAGACCCCACCAGCGGTCGCGCTCACCAAAATTTATGGGACCATCCATAGCCTCCATTCCGTGTTGGGCAAGCCATCCCTTACAAGCATTAAAAATGATGTTGGCTGCTTTAGGGTTATTTATGCACTCAAAAAAGCCTATTCCACCAGTTGGTTGCTCATTAGCGTTTGCCACTTTGCCATCGATAAAGGCAGCCACTCTTCCAACACACATCCCTTGTTCATCCTTTAAAACCCAACGAATTGCCTCGCCGTGTCTAAAGCGTTTGTTCTTTTTTGGATCGAAAATGCTTTCAATATCATTATCGAGGGGTCTAATCCAATTGGGATCGTTTTTGTAGAGTATAACTGGGACGTGAAGAAATTCACGCTTTGTTTTCTTACTATTAACTTTGATTAGAGAGTATTGCATTGCTCAAATTAATTTAAGTAAACATACGGTTTATGCCCTAAAGTTAATAAAATTGATATTATCAACACAAGGAAAAGGGAGGTGTTAAGCTAAAATAAGTCGGAAGTGACTGTTGCGACTTAGGTGTAGCCCCGTTCGGCTCAGGTTGTACCTGTGCCGTTGTACTATAACCACTCACTACTGCGCAACCCACGTCGTGTGCTAGCGAGGGGCAAATCCGCATGAGTGGGTTATTTTTGCTTGGCAGAGCCAAAAGAGATGGTTACGACTTAGGCGCAGCCTGCCGCTGGAAGGTAAACCTAAGCCGAACGGGGTTGAACGGGAGCAATGGAAATTTTAATAGGAAGAGCCTGCCATGAAAAGTCACTAGTTAAGCAGTTAACATTCGTTTTGCAGGCGTAGAAATGTTTCGGCAATACTTAAATCGGTGGGTGTGGTAATCTTAATGTTCTCCCTTTCTCCCTCAACAATGTATATCTTTTCGCCAGCTATTTCGGCAACCGATGCATCATCGGTAAATGCTTCGGTCCATTTAGCTTGGTAGTACTCTGTTAAACGATTAAGATTGAATACCTGTGGGGTTTGAACCTGCCAAAGGCTGTTTCTATCAAGGGAGTGGTTGTTGGCAAAAGTTCCTTGCCGGATTGATTCATGAGGATTTAATGCGGGTACGGCATTACCATGTTCTTGAGCGGCATCAACGCATTTGGCAATTAGGGTATGGGTAACCAATGGCCTTACCCCATCGTGAATTGCAACTAGCCCATTTTTGCCCTTAAGGGCGTTTAGTCCATTTTTTACGGAGTGGTAGCGAGTTTCACCGCCCTGAACAAGAGTATGACCTACGCAGAAATGGTGTTTTGCGCATAAATTTTGCCAGTAGTCATGGTAATCGGGGTGCATTACCAGTATGGTTTTATTGAAAAGGTTCGATTCCTCAAACACGTTTAGGGTATGCATAAGTATTGGCAGCCCCTTTAGTTCGATGAACTGCTTGGGAAGCTCAGCACCCATTCGTGTGCCCGAACCTCCCGCAACAATTAGTGCATAGTTAGGCAGCAACTTCATCGGTTTTTTTAAAAATTTCTTTACGTTGAAATAGTAGTAGGTATAGCACTCCGGTTGTAATTGCCGAGTCGGCAATGTTAAAAACTGGTCTGAAGAAGATAAACTGATTCCCACCAATCCAGGGTATCCATTGTGGCCAGGTTGTATTAATTATTGGGAAATAGAACATATCTACCACTCTTCCGTGCAGAAATGAGCCATATCCACCCTCTACGGGAAGGAATGTGGCAGGATTTGCAAAGCCTGATTCACTAAAGATTAACCCATAAAAAGCACTGTCGATTATGTTGCCTATGGCACCTGCCATGATAAGTGAAATTCCAATAATAACCCCAGTAGGCATTTTTTGCTTAATAAGCCACGATATGTAGAACCCAATCATAATTACAGCGGCAATGCGAAAAAGGCTTAGGAATAGTTTGCCAAACTTTCCCCAGAACTCAAGGCCAAAGGCCATTCCGTAGTTCTCGGTAAAATGAATCCGAAACCAGGTCCCAATTACATTGTACTCTTGCCCCATGGGCATATTTAGCTTAACCCAGAACTTAAGTGCTTGGTCTACAATTATAATTAGAGCTATTAGTAGTATGGATTTGTTGCGTAACGACATGCCTGTAGGATTATTAATAAGCTACAAAAATAAAGAAAAGTGGCAAATGGTTGCCACTTTTTAGAGATGCATTTGCACTAAGTTTACTTCTGATTGTTTTTTGCCTCAATGCTAAGGGTTGCATGAGGAACAACGCGTAATCGTTCCTTATCAATCAGTACACCAGTTTCTCGGCAAATACCGTAGTTTTTGTTTTCAATTCGAATTAGAGCAGCCTCGAGGTGCTGAATAAATTTAGCTTGCCTTTGGGCAAGTTTACCAGCCTCTTCCTTCGATAGGGTTGCGGCACCCTCTTCAAGTACTTTGAATGTGGGCGATGTATCTTGGGTATCGTTGCTCTCGCTCATTGTGATGGCACTTTTAAGTGTTTCGTAATCATTTCGTGCCTTCTCGAGCTTTTGCAGAATTATTTCTTTAAATTCTAAAAGCTCATCATCGGAATACCTCGTCTTTTCTGACATAGCGCATAAATATTATTTCCTCTAAAAATAGTAATAAACGGTTAATAAACAAATTCTATGAATTAATCTTTTCTACTTTAATCGATGTAAATAAATCAGTATCAATCTCAATGTCTGCAGCCTCTCCGTTTGGCATTTCATCCACAAGGCAGATACTGCGTGCCAATGTTTGGTTGGCAATATACTCCTTGTGCTCCTCAATAGCCTTATTAATGGCCTGATGCTTGAGTATGGTTATCTTAATCCTGTCGGTTACATCAAAATCGGCATCTTTTCGTAGATTTTGAATTCTATTGATAAACTCTCTAGCAATACCCTCCTGCTTAAGCTCATCGGTAATTGTGATATCGAGTGCCACTGTGAATTTATCCTCGTTAGCAACAAGCCAACCTGGAATATCTTCGGAGAAAATCTCAACATCTGCAAGCTCAATGGGCTGTGGATTACCATCAATGTTGATATTGAAAGTTCCATCACGTTCAAGGGTGGCAATATCGTTTTGCGACATGCCCCCAATGGCTGCAGATACAGACTTCATGGCTTTACCAAAGCGCGGGCCAAGGGTTTTGAAATTGGGTTTTATCTTCTTAATTAGTACCCCCTCAGTATCATCTATATACTGAAGTTTCTTAACGTTTACCTCCGATAGAATTAGGTCTTCGACATGCTGAAGTTGGCGTTTGAAATTATCGTTGAGCACCGGAACCATCATCTTGCTAAGGGGTTGTCTTACCTTGATGCTTACCTTGCGTCTAAGGCCAAGTACCATCGACGAGAAGAGTTGGGCAATCTTCATTCGCTCCTCCAAATCCTTGTCGATTACCTTGCTATCTGCCTCTGGGAAATGGGAGTGGTGAATGCTCTCAAGCTTATGCCGATTGGTTATTGTGTTCAGATCGGTGAAGAGCTGATCGGTATAGAACGGGGCAATAGGTGCGGCTAACATGGAAATGGTTTCTAAACAGGTGTAAAGCGTTTGGTAGGCGGCAATTTTATCGATACTGTACTCACCACCCCAGAAACGCTTACGGTTAAGCCTTACATACCAGTTGCTCAAATTCTCGATTACAAAACTCTGAATAGCTCTGCCGGCTCGTGTTGGCTCGTAGTTTTCGTAGGCATCCTTGACCTCAATAATTAGGGAATTGAGTAGCGAGATTATCCAGCGATCAATCTCTTGGCGTTGCTCGATAGGTACTTCGGGTTCAGCGTATCTAAATCCATCAACATTGGCATAGAGCGCAAAGAATGAGTAGGTATTGTATAGCGTACCAAAAAACCTACGCTTAACCTCGTCAACGCCATCTATATCAAATTTAAGGTTATCCCATGGCTGAGAGTTTGTAATCATGTACCAACGTAATGGGTCAGAGCCATGGTTTTCGATTACCTCAAATGGGTCGACAGAATTGTTAAGGCGCTTGCTCATTTTGTTCCCGTTTTTATCGAGAACCAAGCCATTTGAAATAATATTCTTAAACGCTACCGAGTCGAATAGCATGGTTGATAATGCATGAAGCGTGAAAAACCATCCACGGGTTTGGTCAACCCCCTCGGCAATAAAATCGGCAGGGAAAACTTGTTTAAACTGATCCTGATTCTCAAAAGGATAGTGTAACTGGGCATAAGGCATTGCACCCGAATCGAACCAAACATCAATGAGATCAGGTTCTCTGAACATTTTTTCTTCCTTTTCGGAAACTAAAATGATATCATCAACAAAGGGTCTATGTAGATCAAATGTGCCATAGTTTTCCTTGGTGTTATCTCCTTCGATGTAATCCTTTAGCATGTTTTGGGTCATAAAACCAGCCTTAACCGCTTTTTCGCATTCCAATTTTAGTTCATTAACCGATCCGATGCACTTTATCTCATCGCGATTCTCCGTAGCCCAAATGGGCAGTGGGGTTCCCCAAAAACGTGATCGCGAAAGGTTCCAGTCCACCAGATTCTCAAGCCATTTACCAAATCGGCCTGTGCCCGTGCTGGCTGGCTTCCAGTTTATGGTTGAGTTCAATTCAAGCAAACGATCCTTAACTGCGGTGGTACGAATAAACCAGCTATCAAGTGGATAGTATAGTATTGGTTTATCGGTTCGCCAGCAATGCGGGTAGTTGTGAGTATACTTTTCAATTTTAAAGGCTCTGCCTTCCATTTTTAACCATACGCAAAGTTCTATATCCAAGCTGTCATCATCGGTGGTAGGAGCGGGGTTGTACTCATTTTTTACAAAATAACCTGCAAATTTACTGTAAAGGTCAATGTTTACATTGCTTGCTACAAAATCGGGGTCTAAATCATCTATTGCAAAGTATTTTCCAGTCTTATCAACCATTGGCTCCGTGTTGCCCAACTTGCTTATGAGGATTAAGGGCACAATCCCGGCCACTTTGGCTACGCGGTCGTCGTCGGCACCAAAAGTTGGGGCAATGTGAACTACCCCTGTGCCATCCTCGGTGGTAACATAATCGCCAGCAATAATCCTAAAGGCATCACCATTGGGCTTTACGAATGGGAACAGCTGCTCATACTGAACGCCGATTAGTTCGGAGCCATTGTGTTCGGATAGTATCTTAAAGGGAATTTTTTTATCGCCTAGTTTGTATTCTTCAATAGGCAATGATGCGTTATCGGGGCTGAAATACTGGTTTACTAAATCTTTGGCAAGAATAACGGTAATGGGTTCGCCGCTATATGGGTTAAAGGTGAATACCCTAACGTATTTAATTTTTGGACCAACGGCCAGTGCGGTATTCGATGGTAGAGTCCAAGGTGTGGTTGTCCAAGCTAGCACAAATACATCGGTTTCGGCAAAAAGAAATTCAGATGTACTGTTACGCTTAACCTTAAACTGCGATACAACGGTGGTGTCCTTAACATCGCGGTAGCAACCAGGCTGGTTTAGTTCGTGTGTGCTTAAACCCGTGCCAGCTGCAGGAGAGTATGGTTGTATGGTTTTCCCCTTGTACAGCAACCCTTTGCTGTGGAGCTGTTTTAGCAAGTGCCAAAGTGTTTCGATATAGCGGTTATCGTAGGTGATATACGGATCGTCCATATCGACCCAATAGCCCATTTTATGGGTAAGAGCTTCCCATAAATCGGTGTACTTCATAACCTCTCTGCGGCAGGTTTCGTTGTACTCTTCAACGGATATCGACTTGCCAATATCATCTTTGGTTATACCCAATAGTTTTTCAACAGCAAGTTCAACGGGCAGTCCATGAGTGTCCCAACCTGCCTTACGGTGAACCTGATAACCTTGCTGGGTTTTATATCTACAGAAAATATCTTTAATGGCTCTTGCCATAACATGGTGAATACCCGGAATACCATTTGCTGAGGGAGGCCCTTCGTAAAACACGAATGTGGGCTGCCCTTGGCGAGAGCTCATGCTCTTTTCAAACGTATCATTTTTCTCCCAGGTTGTAAGAACCTCTTTATTTACCTGAGAAAGATTTAATCCCTTGTACTCTTTAAACTTATTTTTCACTTTATTTACGCTTTCATTAAAAACACACAAAATAGCTGGATGGTTCTGTAGGGTTATCGAACAGATTCACCAACTAAAATCTCACAAAGATAGGTTACTACGCAATAAAAACAAACCAGCTTATTTAATGTTTATATCCTGTTTTGTATTTGTGCAATAATGGGTTTATTTTGTAGATTAATTTACGGTGATTATGGTGTTACTTAATTATTGGAGATCTATTTTATGGGCTATTTTATCGCTTTTAGCCTGTATATTGCCGAGCAATAGATTACCACAGATGAATAAAGTATTGATTCCCCACTTCGACAAGGTTGTGCATTTTACCCTTTTTTTTGTTTTAACTTTAATGCTTTTATACGAGAGCAGATTAAGGAGAGTTAATGCTGGTTTGAGCAGGGAAACTATTACCTGGATCGTTGTTATAACCTTTATTTATGGTTCTTTTTTGGAAGGGATGCAGCACTTTTTTATTGTAAGTAGGAGTGGTGAACTGGCCGATTTAATTGCGAATTTTTTGGGTGTAGCTGCAGCACTGCTTGTTTATGGGTTTGGCATTAAGCTTTTAGCCAGCATTAAAAGGGATAGGGTAAGGGATTAATTGGGAGTTGTCGATAATTCTATTTTCAGGTTTTTTGCACACCTTTATGTATAGCTAATCTTATTGTGTCATCTCAAAATCCCATACTGATTAAGACTAATTGGTATTAAGGCTAATAAATCTGTTTAGATTATTCTTGAGTGGTTTTATCTGTTAAACAGTAAGCCCATAAAAGCCACCAGGGTTTTTGCCATAATCTTAAGATCAAGCCATAGGCTCCAGTTTTCAATGTAGTGGATATCATACTCAATAAACTCGTTGTAGAGAATCTTTTTTTGTGGCGATTTCAGCTGTCGCAGGCAGGTTAACCCAGGCTTAACGCTTAAGCGTTTTTTTTGCCATGCTTCGTAACTTTCAACATGTTCGGGAATATGAGGTCTTGGCCCAACAATCGACATTGTTCCAAGGATTACATTTAAAAGTTGTGGCAGCTCATCGAGGTGTAAATCTCTAATAAATCTTATAAACTTTGAGTTTTGGCAGCTACGCTTATTGCTCTCGGTCTTAAGTTTAATGATTGTGAATGGCTTCCAGTTTTTGCCTACCCTTTGCTGTGTAAAAAATGGGCACTCGCCATGAAGAACCCAAAGGATTAAGGCTACAACAAGCATAAAGGGCAGCGTTAAAGTTAACGCAAAAATTGATAGAGTAATATCGATTAAAAACTTAACCTTTAGCACAGCGATAGGAATAATCTATAGATATTTAAAAGCCATAATTTCCCCCAAAGGTAATGGTAATTGGGCTATTGCTCAAAAAGGCAGGCGTATATTGCTCAACATTTCCCGAGTAGTTACTATAATCGAGGCCAACGTACAGGTAGCTATCGTTAAGTACCTGATATCGGAAGGTAGATGAGATTATTTCGACTTGCCAGTCAACCCGCTCCATAAATGTTCGGCCAAGCCTCGATTCTTCATCACTGGTGTAAGGTCCTTTTTGAGCCTTTGTGTACGAAAGCGATATTGAGGCATTCTTAAAGGGTTTTAGGTTGGCAGCAATATATAGTTCCTGCGCGTTTTCCCTAAGGTAGTGTCCAAGGTTGTACCTGTTGCTCTCAAAGGTTGTTGTTTCAATGATGTGCTCGTAGGTTTGTGGATTATTCCGGGTGTACTCAGCAGTAAGCGTTAAGTTTTTAAAGGGAAAGTTGCTCACCCTAAAACCAGCCTTGAGGCTAAAGAAGTTGCTGTGCTTATCGCTCTGAAACATACGCGACATGGAAATTTCATCGAGAAATAGTGTTGCGTATAGATGGGTGTGCTTAATTAATCTTGATGAAATATCAAAGAACATTTGTGAGTTTTGCCCTGTATAGTTCGACATCCCGTTTAGGTGATGGTCAATTGATTTATAGAAGAATAATGGGGTTAGATATGCAGGATGGATATCCATATCGGAGTATATAATGGAGTTTCCAAACGATACGTTCAACTTCTGAAAAGGGGTTAGGGTAAATAGGTTTGCGGCTATGTATTTTGGGTGGAATACATCGCGCTTTTCTCCTCCATAATTGTAGATTCTACTGCTATCTATAACCTGCGAAACCAGCCAACCATGAATAAAGTTTAGTTCGAACCATCGGGCGGGTTTAATTGCTAGTTTTAGCATGGTAAATGATGGTGCTTTGCTGTAAAGAATATTGGTTCCGTTATATCCACTTCCCCATTCAAGGTGATCTTTTACTAGCCCAATGCTTCCCCAACTCCATCCGTAGGAAAGCCCTCCGCGCATTTCGCTATATTCACCGCCTTCGGCATTGCGTTTATAACCACCACCTTGGGAGTGATTAAGGAAATCTTTATCGCCAAGCCGTTGATTCTCGCTGTAATCCCTTAAACTGGCGTACATGGCAAAGTTTTTACCGATGTAACCCCAAAACTCAGCACCTACCCAGCGGCGATATATAACATCGTTGTTGTTGGTATATGTATTTACCCCCAGCACAGGGTTTAGCGTTAGGGTAAAAAGGCTGTCCTTGTAATACAGAATATCGAAACGGCGATTAAAGTCCTTCGAGCTGTTTAGCTCCTTACCAAAATCTTTAAGATAAAAATCCAACTCTTCTTTTTGTCGTTTTCCAAGCAGGTCTCTTTGACTTTGCGCATGGCTTAAAAGTTGACTTATCTGTTTTCTCGAGTAGGGCTTAACTGTACTGTTAACAGTAATAATGCCCATGTTTGCCAGCTCGTCAATTAGCTCGTCAACTCCCTGGTTTGTAACATGGTGATACACATCCTGCCCATAAATAAGCGATGATATGGTTAAGAGTACCACTAATAGGCTGCTTTTCTTAAATAGCATTGGCAAACATTTTTTTAAATATAGCACTTTGTTCTTAAATGTGGTTGACTGTAAATGGGTTTAATTCTCATTAACACCCATTCTTCAAATTTATTGGCAATTTACTAGCTGCTTTTAAGAATGTTGTTAACTTTGCCTTGCAAATCATTTGTGGAAAGATTTGATCGATTGCAACCACGGTAAAAAATGCTAAAACAGTGTTTTTATTCCAGTTAATCTACCAAACCTTCCCACCTTTTTTTAATTAATCAATTAAAAGATATGGGATATTTATTTACATCAGAGAGCGTATCCGAAGGGCATCCAGATAAAGTGGCTGATCAGATATCAGATGCGTTACTCGATGAGTTTCTACGCAAGGATCCAGAGTCGAAAGTAGCTTGTGAGATCCTGGTTACCACAGGCCTTGTTGTGCTCAGTGGTGAAGTGCTTACAAAGGCATATATCGATGTTCAACAGGTGGCCCGTCAGGTTGTGCGTGATATTGGCTATACTAAATCCGACTACATGTTCGATGGGGATAGTTGCGGGGTGATATCAACCATACATGAGCAGTCGCCCGATATTAATCGCGGTGTAGTTCGCGAGAACGAGGATGAGCAAGGCGCTGGCGACCAAGGGATGATGTTTGGCTATGCTTGTCGCGAAACCGACGATTACATGCCTTTATCTATTGAACTATCGCATATGTTGCTAATGGAACTCGCTAAAATC
>CALGIR010000207.1 GCA_937915475.1 uncultured Bacteroidales bacterium | reverse complement strand
AAATTACAGATTTTTATCTATAACTTAGTCCGATGATTTATGGGGCTAATACAGCGCTTGCAAGTTGGGAGAAGAATTATTTGTTGGTATCTACATCAACGGGTAGGTTAACGTTTATGAGTATCTGGAGCGATTTGCAGGAGGTAACCGCAGGGGTTTCCCTATTTGCAATTACGCCAGAGACCATTGGCGAAGTGCAGGCTCGTTTGGTTATCCCTTTTGCTGGCGCAGGCAAGGTAAAACCTGGGCAGCGTGTAAATATAAAGCTCGATGGCTACTCATATATGGAGTTTGGTATGGTCGAAGGGTTTATCCGAAGCGTATCGTCGGGTTACACCGATAAGGGTTACCCAGCATTAGCCGAGTTGCCAAATGGCACAACAACCAGCTATGGTGTAGCCATTCAGTTCGATCGCGAGTTGCAGGGCATAGCCGAGATAACAACCGAGGATCTATCGCTACTCCAAAGGCTGTTCAGCCCTTTAAAGCATCTTTACAAATCGAGGGTAAAGTAGAGTTTCGCCTTTTAACCTTTTCTCCCAATTATTTTTTGTGAATTCACGGTCTTCTGGATGAATCAAATCTAAAAACAGCATCTTTTTAAGCTCATCTTCATCTCTGCCAGATATCTCAAGTACTTTTGGATTTACTAAAACAAATTTAAAGTTCTGAAGAATAATTACGCCCTCATCTGATAAATTAATAATAAGCTGAAGTCGCTCCTCCCTTTCACGTAAAGCTTTATTTTTAAGGGAAATTCTCTTTGTTTTCTTCTTGATTTGTTTCCGTAGCAACCCTACCCAAATAAAAGCAAGCAGTAGCAGTAGTATTCCTATTGACAAGGCAATTAGAACAAACTTTACAACTCGTTTATATTGATAATCGGTTCTTTCATACGCCTCGGATTTCGAATCAATTTTCGCTTGTTTGCCTTCGTCTTGCAGTGCTATGTATCCGTTTTTAAGCACAGCCAACAGACCAGCATTTGCTGATTCATCAAAATATGAGAAAGTAGGATAATCAAAACTATCTCCAACAACAAATGTTTGTGATTGGGCATAATTAGGTAACCACAACATTGTAAAAAAAACAATTAATAGATATCTACCAGCTGTCATTGCACATTTGTTTTTAGAAGAACCTCCTCATATTGCTTCCTGTTACTATTTAGGTACCAATATACTTGCTTCGTTTTGTTATACTAAACTGAGAATTCTGAATGACACTTAGTATTTACAGTTGAGTGTATGTTGATGTCAGTTATTTATTGCATCAACTTACCTCTTTTATGGCACGCTCAATTTCATTTTTGTTGTATGGTTTTCTAAAACACTTAATAATTAGTCCTTTATCTAATGCTTCCTTAATCTCATCGGTCATATCAAAACCAGTTAATAAATAAAACCGCTTTTGAGGAAATTTGTCTCTTGCTTTTTTTATAAATTCTAAACCATCCATCTTTGGCATTCTCATGTCGCTGATTACTACTGAAATATCTGTGTCGTTTTCTAGTAGTTCAAGTCCAGAAAAACCATTATCAGCAGTAAGAACAGTATAATTCTCGCTGAAATTTACCTCAAAAAGCTGTAGGTTAATTGACTCATCATCAACATATAGCATTTTAATTTTCTCACTCATTTTATCCTTTTTTCAAGTTAATTGGTAACCTTATAATAACTTTGGTTCCTACTCCAAACTCCGATTCAAATTCAATGGTACCGTTGTGCTCCATAATAATTGAATAGGTTACTGAGAGCCCTAGCCCTGTACCTTCGCCTGGTGATTTTGTTGTAAAAAACGGGTCGGTTAATTGTTCTAGATTTTTCTTTTCAATTCCCATTCCAGTATCTATAATTTCGACAATTGCATCATTACCCTCAATCTTGGTTTTAGCAATAATTTCGCCTTTATCAGGTATAGATTGTATTGAATTTGTTAGTAAATTAAAAAATACTTGATGAATTTTCCCAACATTACCCTTGACAAAGATTTTTTCATGAGAATATTTCGTTACAATATTAACTTTATATTTTGTTTTGCTGTTAAGTATTACAAAGCAGTTCTCTAAAATAGAATGAATATCACAATCTTCATCCATGTTCTTATTATTGCGACTAAGCTGATTCAATCCTTGAACTATACCAGAAATTCGCTCAATGCCAATATTCATACTACTAACCAATAATTCTGTTTTATCTTTTTCTAAGCTGCCGTGTTTTTTAAAATAACTAGATAGACCATCATAAGCACCTTTTAGAAAGTTTAATGGGTTATTTACTTCGTGAGCCACACCTGCTGTTAATGTGCCTAACGATGCCATTTTATCTGCTCGAATTAATGATGCCTTAGTTGTTTTTAAGTTTTCAATCGTCTCTTCAAGCTCTCTTGTACGTACTTGAACAAGGTCCTCTAGCTGGTCTTTAAATTCTATGAGCCTGAGTTCAGCTTTTATTTGCTTTTCTGATGCAAATATTAACCATCTTGATATAATACCTGAGCTAAAAAACAATATTATAAACAACAACTCAGTATATTCTCTTTCTGTCCCTTTTGGGCTAAATAAATGATATAACAGGACAAAAGCACCCCATATGAAAATCGAAGTAAAAAAACCAAATACAATAAGCTTAAGATTATTTCTTCCGTAAACATTAACTTTTAATTGTAATAATTTACGTAATGAGTTGGTCCGTAAAAGAGATTCGCCAAATACTAGTACAATTATAAAGATGATAATGTTTTTGATAATAATAACAAAAACTGTTTTATATGAAATGTACTCACCTGTATGATTCAGTATCCATCTAAACACAAATAGATATAAAAAAAGGTATAATACTAAAAAAGTCATTGTTGAGAACACGGCTTTTCGCAACTTTGATCCTTCTTTATTAGAGTTCTCGCCATTAAACCCAATTAGCAAATAGAAAAGCCCATAAGCAATAATATTTGGAATAAGCCCCCATTCATTTTCTGGCCACAGTATAACGGGAATCCATATAGCGCCAAAAATACCTGAAACAATTGCTCCACGGGTACCGTATGCCAAGCTTACAATAATTGGAAAGACCACTGACCACGTTAAGGTGATTGTGGTATTCTCGATTTTAAATTCAATACTTAGTATTGACAAGATAAAGCATAAAACCCCAAA
Organism: uncultured Bacteroidales bacterium; assembly: GCA_937915475.1. Classification (GTDB taxonomy): domain Bacteria; phylum Bacteroidota; class Bacteroidia; order Bacteroidales; family Tenuifilaceae; genus Perlabentimonas. The sequence continues at coordinate 14,312 of CALGIR010000207.1, read as the reverse complement.
GATTGCTGATATTCTAAACCATCTACTTTTCATTTTAAAAAAATAATTTATTTCTTTTATGGTCTCATTATCAGCGACCTAAACAATCAGTGCAAACTAATCGGCAAGTGCTACATTTATGCTAAAAGCACAAGTTATAATCTTCAATAAGACTATCCAAACAATCATAGGTTAAATTTTATTTTATAAGATGATTGATAATGGACAGTAATTCGTCACGAACAATTGGCTTTGTATGATAAACATTAAACCCAAGTTTTATGTATTTCTCCTTATCGCCAGACATGGCATAGGCCGTTAGGGCAATAATTGGGACATCCTTATTAAGACCCCTTATTATCCTTGTTGCCTCAACACCTTCGAGGTTTGGCATTTTAACATCCATCAAAATAATATCAATATCCTGATTCAGATTAAACTGCTCAATAACCACTGCTCCATCTTCAGCTTATATAACCATAGCGCCAGTTTCTGCTAGTATCTCGGTAATGTAGAATATATTGGCAGGTTCATCTTCGGCAACTAAAATTTTAATACCCTTAAAGTCATACTGTACCTTGCTTTTTACAATACTGTTAAAATTAACAGTAATGGGTTTATACGGAATAGTAAAGTAAAAACGCGACCCTTTATTGGGCTCCGATTCAACTCCAATGGAACCTCCAAGCAAGTCGGTAAACGCCTTACAAATTGATAGTCCTAGACCTGTTCCCCCATAATTCTTCTTAGGTTTAGCTTCAGCCTGCCTAAAACGTTCGAAAATCAACTTTTGGTCGCTATTTGAAATTCCTTGGCCTGTACCTGTTACCGAAAACATAATTAAATCGTCGATAACTGCATACGAATCTATAATAAGCATTAGCCTTGGGTATTAGTGCATTGTCAAGTAACGTAGCGCATATTTACCTAATAAAATTACGTAAATAGCGACTTTAAAATGCTAAAAATCATGCATTAATAAAATGATTTACCTCATCATACCCCTATAAGTTAACGGTTACAGGCAAACAAACAACTCTCCCCATTAGGAAACTAACCACAAGGCCCGAACAGAGACTAATCTACTCGGGCAAAAAGGTTTTTTGAAATTTTCTATTAATCGGTAAACCCGTACCTCACTGTTTGTTTTAAATCGGGATGAAGGCTATTGGCAACAGGACATTCCTTTGCTGCCAGTTCTATTAACTTGCGCTCTTTGGCTGAGTATCTATTATGTGGAAAGGTAAAGTTAACAACAACCTCAACAACCCTTCGGGGGTTAGTTCCCATAATCTTTGTAATATCAACCTTAGTACCGTCTATATTAAAACCGTGAGTTCGGGCATTTATCCCCATAATAGTCAGCATGCACATTCCCAGTGATGTTGCGAGCAAATCGGTTGGCGAGAAGAATTGGCCTTTCCCCTGATTATCGGGCGGCGCATCGGTGGTTAAGCTGTTACCCGAAAGGGTATGAACTGCCTCTGCACGTAGTTCTCCAAGATAAACTATTTTTGATGTTGACATAAATACTTTTGCTTTTTAGTTAAAAACAAATCTACTTCCTATTCATTTCTCCTCAACCCAAAGTAATCGTGAGACCTCATATAGTGGAGAGATGAGGATTTATACAATTAAATATCACCACAAAATTAAACACCTTTTTGAATGAGAATAAAAAAAGGGAGCCAAAGCCCCCTTTTTTACTATATAAATATTGTACAATTACATTACCAAACCAAGGTCGCACATTGCATTGGCAACTTTCATAAAACCAGCAATGTTTGCTCCATTTACGTAGTTGATGTAACCATCAGCACCAGTACCATGTGTAACACAAGCTGTATGGATATTCTCCATAATTTGCTTAAGTTTAGCATCAACCTCTTCACGTGTCCAAGCTAATTTTTGGCTGTTTTGAGTCATCTCAAGACCAGAAGTAGCAACGCCACCAGCATTAACTGCTTTACCAGGAGCAAAATTAATTTTGCCCTTAATAAACGCTTCAATGGCCTCTGGAGTACAACCCATGTTAGAAACTTCGGCTACGGTTTTAACACCATTCTTAATAAGAGTGGCAGCATCGTCGCCATTAAGTTCGTTTTGGATAGCACAAGGCATAGCAATATCAACCTTTACTTCCCATGGTTTTTTACCAGCAACAAATTTAGAACCTGGGAATTTTTTAGCGTAAGGCTCAACTACATCCTGATTAGAGTTACGTAACTCTAACATGTAATCAATTTTCTCACCGCTAACACCAGCCTCATCATAAATATAACCATCAGGACCAGAAATAGCCACAACTTTACCACCTAATTCAGTAGCTTTTGTTACAGCACCCCAAGCAACGTTACCAAAACCAGAAACCGCAATAGTTTTACCTTTAATGGTATCCTTAGCAGTTTTAAGCATATGGTCGAGGAAATAAACTGCACCAAAACCAGTAGCCTCAGGACGAATCAGAGATCCACCCCAGTTTAAGCCTTTACCAGTGAAAACACCAGTATGGTTGCCTGCTAGTTTCTTATACATTCCGTACATGTAACCAACTTCGCGTGCACCAACACCTATATCACCAGCGGGTACGTCGGTCTCAGCACCAATGTACTTCCATAGCTCAAGCATAAATGCTTGGCAGAAGCGCATAATTTCGTTGTCGCTGCGTCCTTTGGGATTAAAATCGGAACCACCTTTACCACCACCCATGGGCAATGTAGTTAAAGCGTTCTTGAAAGTTTGCTCAAATCCTAAGAATTTAAGCGATGAAAGGGTTACACTTGGGTGGAAACGGATTCCGCCTTTGTATGGCCCAATGGCACCGTTAAACTGTACGCGGTAACCAATGTTCACATGAATGTTACCCTCGTCGTCTGCCCAAGGTACCTTAAAAGTAAATACGCGATCGGGCTCAACAATACGCTCCATAATTTTATGAGCTTCGAACTTTGGGTTTTTGTTGTAAACGTCTTGAACAGACTCAACAACCTCGTGAACAGCTTGTAAAAATTCTTTCTCACCAGGGTGCCTCTTTTCAAGATCGGCCATAATTTTTTTTGCATCCATTTCTGAAACAATTTAAGTGATTATAATAAGATAAAATTAGTATTACCAGTATGGGGTTTTCTCCCATTTGTAAACAGCTGTAAATTTCAGATTAATAAACGAGTAATCAAAGGAAATACATTGTATAAATATATGATATTAAACAGGTTTACCCTAGTTTAATCATTGTTATCGGGGTTTTCCAGATCACTTCCCTTGCCAGGTATGAATACAACTCCCTTACTGTTTTTCCCATCAATATGGATAAGCATGGGCTCATTAAAGTGGATACACCTAACATGTTCCGTCTCGAATGATGCTGGTTGTTTTTCGAGAAAAGATAAATTAAAAACTCCATCGTTAACATAGGGATTAATGGTAAGATAGCCCACCCTAAACGATGTGAGACTTTGAAAAAAATGAGTGCCCTGGCTGGGGTCTATCCTAAAATCGTCCAAACCTGACTCAACAATCACCCTAGCCTCGGAAATTTGCAACCATTTTACGGGAACTCCAAGCCACGGGTCGCTACTACCCCACCTGCCAGGCCCTACCAAAACATAGTTGCGATTATTCTCCATAAAGTATTCGTTAATCTTTTCAAGTTCAGCGGCAATTTCTTTGGTATGTGCCGGGTTGAACCTGCTGGGTATAACATAAACAAAATCTTGAATACCATTAATCTGTCCATGGCCCAAGGCCGATTGGGAGTATACTAAAACCTCACTTTTATTCACACTCTCCCATGGAAAATAATCAGTTTGCTCATTTTCAACTATTGGCCTAATCTGTAAGAAGTTAAAAACTGCAGGCGTTCCCTTGGGCACGTTAAGGTTTGCGGCAAACTCAATCTCTACTGGGCAATTCATCTCTTTCTGACCTACCTCAAGCAAATCTTTCAGTATTTGGGCTAAAGGAAATGAGTTATACTTAAGGATATTGGCAAAACTCACCAACTTTTCACCTTCTCCATAAACTCCCTCATTTATGGTCTGATCTTGAAAATTAAAAGTTGACGCCACATGATCGAAGCCAGGTATATCCACGGCATCAGCAACTTGCAAACGCTTAATGTTTACCCCATCGTCTACTGAGGGCGAAAAACTTTTAGGATCCATATCTAGCGCATAGAAAACCTTTTGTGTTTGCTTGAGGGCCATGTCGGGCTGCGAAAGCTGTAAGATTTTTTTAGGATACATGGGTGAAAAACGTAACGAAACTTCTCCTTCGCCAATTAGTTTACCTAAACCAAAACCCACCGAGGCAATACCATGCTCGGGTTTCTCGGAGCCAATGGGATAAAAGTTAATGGAACGAGCCACACCCGACAGTGTAGGTAAAAATATCCCTTTATGCTCATTTCCACATACCTTCTGAAGTATAATCCCCATCTTCTCCTCGTCAATAATATTGCTTGTTGCAGCCATGTATGCCTTGCTTGACCTAAAAAAAACCGAAGCATAAACGCTTTTAATAGCCTGCTGAAGCATTATAAGCATACGCTCCTTGTCATCGACATTGGGCACCATATATGTTGAGTAAACTCCAGTAAATGGTTGGTAATGGGAATCCTCAAGTTTACTTGACGATCGAACTGCAATGGGATGCTTCATTATATTTACCATTACCTCCAAATCGTCGATTAATCTTTGTGATAGAGTTCCGTTAACAAAATGGATCAGTATCTGCTCATCAGGAATATCAGAAACCCCTACCTTAAACAAATTGTTAGATTCGATAAACTCATCGTAAAACTCAGTACTAATCACCACCGTTCGAGGAATGGCTACTACAACATTGGGATACTTATCGTAGATATGATTATCCTTAATTAAAGTATTAATAAAGGCTAACCCTCTGGCTTTTCCGCCAATGGAACCATTTCCAATACGCGAAAAAAACCTGTACTCGTCGAAACGTTTTCGGTCAAACATGGCGATTACTCCCCTGTTTTTGTTCATCCTATAGGCCGATATAGCCTTATAAAGGAATAGTCGCGCATCATTAAGACTATCGAAATCCTGTATTAAAAGTGGTTTAAAGAGCTGTCCGATGATAAATAGTGCCCTTGCATTAAGCCATTTAGAGAGGTGATCGCGATCGGAGTGATATCTTAAAGAATCGTCGGGAACGTTAATGAGCAGTTTCTGCAATGACGATAAATCCTCGGCTCTACAAATCTCTTTATTTGTTTTGGGATCAAAAAAAACAAAATCGCCAAAGCCGAAATTGTTAATTACATAATCGCGCAAATCTAAATTGTAGGTTTGCGAATACTTATGAAGAAAACCAGCCTTCATTTGCTGTGCATAAACGTTGTTGGTTTCATCAGAACTTTGAAGCAGAAAGGGTAAATTTGGATCGTCCTTTCTAACCTCCTCGCACAGTTTGAGCCCTAATTTTGATTCCTGGTCACGACGCTGACTAACCTTAAAACTTACGTCGGATATTAAACCAAGCACATTAGGCTTGTACCTTTGGTAGAGTTCCATGGCTTCATCATAGGATTTTGCCAACAGAATTTTAGGGCGGCCTCGCATGCGCAGCACCCGTTTATGCTCATTAAGTGCTTCTTGCATAAAACTTCGGGCTTGCCTCATCACTGTTTTATAAAGAATTGGGAGTATGGTTGAATAGTACCTAACCGAATCCTCAACCACAATAATCGACTGAACACCTACCTCAAGAATATCGTGGTCGGCATTCATCCTATCCTCAATTAGTTTGATAATTGCTAGGAGTAGATCGGCATTACCCAGCCAGCTAAAAACATAATCGATACCCGTTAAATCCTCTTTCTCTAGTCGAGCCGATACCTCACGCGAGAAATGGGTAAGAATCACCAGGGGTGTATCGGGAAGCCTTCGCTTAATCTGCTTTGCTAAATCGAAGGTATCCACCTCACCCACGTTTAGCATTGATATGATAAGTTCTATTTGCTCTCCGCTTTGAACAACCTCAAGTGCCTCACGAGCAGAGTGTACCTGGATAAAACGTGGGGGATACCGTAAACTAAGCGAAACGTACTCATTGAAAATTTGCTCATCAATACGCCCATCCTCCTCAAGCATAAAAGCATCGTAGTGGCTACAAATAAGAAGCACCCTGTAAATGCGTTTCTGCATAAGCTTATCGAAAGCTGTTTCTGAAAAACCGAGGGCAAATGCACTGTTATAGTCGGGATAATTAGGCATCATACGGCACAAGTTAGATGAACTTATTATTGAATTCCGTAACAAAATCAGCAGAAAAGTTAACTAATGTAGAACTATCTACTGCTACAAGCCATCTTAAAGGTAATAACAATTCGGCATATGGGTCAATAATCCACGCAGGCTTCATGGGGTGCTAGTTGCAAAATCTATTTTCTCCCCTCCCAGTATTGCTTAGGTTGATTATAGATGCTTCAATCTAATGAAAATAAACAGCCTCAAAAGTCGCTATTGATCCTCTTTCACCTTCATTGAGAAACAAAGTGTCTCCATCAATTGAATAGTTATCGGCCTGTTTGAAGACTTTTAAAAAAGCCCTTTCGTTAACCTCAACATCAGGACATGCCATCATTGTAACCGCCATGTTTTCATTGAATACAATACGGTTCTCTTCCTTTAATTCGTAACTTCCGCTAAAATGGTTACAGCCAGCAAACCCAGAAATTGTATTGTCACTTCTAAGGGTAAAATGCTGTTCCCTTTCTTGGTTTTTGGCCATTTTTATTTCCTGATCACCAAGCTTTTTAAGTTTCCAATACTTGTTTACAATCGCATCATCTCTCATTCTATGGAATGTGGCCAATGGTTTACCACTACCAATACTGAGCATTAATTTCTCATTATCAATGGTAAAGTTATCAACGGTATTTAGCATCTTTAAAACCTGGGTTTCCAATACCAATTCTGAACAAGCCATACGAGTTGTGATAAGATTACTGAACCGAATCTGGTTGTCATTTTCTATCGTATAGTCCCCTCCCAATCGATTACACCCCATAAAACCACCTACTTTGTTATCATCTGTTAACTCTAGGTAGATTGGTTTTTCAATTCGTACCGCTTTACCGTCAAGCAAAGTAAGTTCCCATTTTGTATATATAGTGCTTTTAACAGTTTGTTCTATTTTTTGGGTTGTCCCACAGCTTGTAAAGATTAGAACAAGCACCACAATCATTAATCTATTCATATCTCTATATTTTATTTTTAAAGTTTTTAATTCTAAATACATTACATCAGTAAAGTTAATAAGTTTAAAATGAAGTTAGTAATAACTGATAGCCTAAAAACAAAGAATTTAACTACTCAATAATCTCACGAATTGGCGTTCCGCTAGCACCACTTGGCCAACTTATACCTACAAGGGTTGATATGGTTGGGGCAATATCAGTCATGCTAACCGGCGATAGAACTTGGCGGCGCTTTATTTGCCAACCGTACCAAATAAGCGGCACATGAGCATCGTAGTTATAGGGCGAATTGGCAGATGTTACTCCTGCATTCCGCTCAACCCAGCCGGGTTCGAGATTTATAATCACATCGCCCGAACGCCTTTGATTGTAACTATTCTGAAACTTTTGGAATATGCCACCAGTAAAATTACTCGATTGCAGTGTATACGATGTTACCGTGTTAGCCACCCCAGTAAACTGAAGCATAAACTGAGCAACCTTATCCTGAAAATCGCGAAGCGAGAGGTTTGAATCCTCAATTAATCGACGGTTAAGATAAATCTGTTTTTCGTTGTAGCCTAAAACCCACTGGCCAGTTCCATAAGTAATATTAAGGTAACTGCTTAAAAGGATTTCAGCGTGGTGAGGTTCAAAATATCCGCCGGGAATCTTTGATTTTTCGAGATGATTGGGCGATGATGCGACCCCCTGATCTGAGGTTAAAATCAACAGGTAGTTCTGCTTTCCAATCTCAGTGTTTAACAGTTTAATAAGGTGCGCTAAATCCTTGTCGAGCCTAAGGTAAACGTCCTCCATCTCAATGGAATGCGGACCGTATTTTTCGCCAATTAAGCGGGTAGAGGTAAAGGTGATAGACAAAAGGTCGGTATGCTCATCCTTACCTAACTCCTCTCCTATGATGGCCTCTATAGCCATATCCTTTGTGTAGGTAATGCCAAAAGGGTTTTCGAGAAGTGATGAAAAGTCGCGCTGCGCCTTTCGGGGCTTTACGATTCCCCTAACCATACTTGCCAATTTTTGACCTATATGCTTTCGTGCTTCAGGCGTCTTAACTACGGAGGTATCGGCCTCAAAATACGATGAGGCATCGTTTAATAGAGTCCAGTCCCGATTTATATAAACCGAACCATATTCCTTAGCATTTAGGCTATCAACCCAAGTGGGGAGGCTGTCAACGTAGTGGGAATTTGAAATCCACGTTCCTCTTTCTACATCAAGCCAATAGGCAGCATTGGCATTATGCCCACTTGAGATTATGGCTGATGCAGGTTCGAGCGATACACCAATAACCTTAGAACGGGGATCAATTAACCTTATTTCGTCACCAATTGTACTTGTAATTAGATTTTTGGGCGAATACTTACCGTTGGAGTAACTTCCACCAACTGTAGATACACTCTGATCGTCGAGGGCATAAACCACGCCTCCATTATTTATAGAGTACCACTTATTGGAGACTATACCGTGCACGCTGGGATATGTACCCGTTGCAATGGTTGCAATACCAGGTAAAGACTGAGTTAGCAAATAGTTATACCTTGCATTTCGGCAGAACGCACCCTGGTTAGCCAGCTGCATAAATCCATCGGTTCCAAACTTATGCGAGTATCGCTGAATGTAGTCGTACCGCATTTGGCTAACCACAATCTGAACAATTAACTTTGGTTTTTCGGGAGGAATATTTATTTGAGCGAATGATTTGGACACAAGGCCGTGGACAAAAAAAACTGACAAACCCAACCAGAAGAACTTTTTCATACTAAAGCAAAATAATAAAGTAAGGGGAGCCAATACGACTCCCCTGCAAAAATAGAAAAAAACGAATGCTTATATTGGCAAAATCGCTATTTACCCGAAAAAATTATGCGTTCTGTTCTTTCGTCCTGATTGGTGATTACTCGAATAAGGTAAACCCCCTGAACCATACTTGAGCTGGCTGAGAATGGGTTCCAATGGATTTGGTGCTCACCTTGATGCATGTACTCACTGGCAATGGTTGCCAGTTTTTGTCCAGTAATTGAGTATACAATGATTTTAACATCCGTTGACCTGCTCAAGTTTAGCCTGATATTAAGGTCTTGACCAAATGGATTAGGCCACAAACTAAGCGAACTAATGCTTGTTTCAACCGCAATGTTATTTGCTATTACTAAAGGAATCACCTCAGTAACATCTTCGGATACTACAGTTACTGAACCCTCTGTATCATAGTAGCCAACACAGGTAAGCGTATAGGAATAGGTTCCTGGTGCTACTCCACCAAAAACAACCTCACCGTTGGCATCAGTAATCCCTTGTCGTCCAGTAAAAGTTATTATGGCATTTTCTACATCCTGATCTACGTCGTACACATAGAAAGTAACATTATACACAGGCTCCATCTCCTCAACTAGCGTTATAAATACATTAGCATCATCTGCATCTACCAAAATACTTCCTGTTTGGGTATGGTACCCATCCTTTGAAACGCTATACGGGAAAGTTCCAATGGGAAGTATAATATCAGCCTCACCCTGTGCGCTCGTTTCTAACTGTTGGTTGTTAATACTGATTATTGCACCCTCAATTGGGTCAGTACCATTGGAAACTGCAAAAGAAACCGTATACTCCTTTAAGTCAAGACTAACCTGCTCGTTAACATCAACATAATTAACCTCAACAATACCTGTTGAGGATAAAAATCCATTCTTCTCTACTAAGTATGAGCCAGAAGTGCCACGAGTTTGATTGCTGAAAACTGCCTTTCCTGATGCGTTTGTATTTATGCTGAGTTCATTGAAACTAACCGTTGCGTCCTGAACCGGAACACCACTGTAGGTAACAGTAAAAGCAACATCGTTCTGCGATTGGGGGAAGATTATGTAATCGACCCAGGCGCAGTCGCTGCCACTGCTAGAGGAATAGTCCTTGCTATACTCCCACTTAAAGGAATGGCTACCAGCCGTTACAGGGAATGAAACCTCAGTCCAACCAACCGCTCCGCTCCACTTCCCTTTCTCGTTTCCATCAACATAAAACCTGAGATGATCATATCTATTTTCCGATGAAACCCTATAGGCAAAAGAGATTTCAGAATCTGAAACGATATCAAGGGTTAGCTGCATGGCAGTAGTTTGGCTATGCGAAATTGGAGCCGATTTCATGCTGTAAACTCCATCAAATGCGGTTGAATTATCGCGAACCCAATCGCCGCCAGTAAACGTAAACCCTTGTGGGACTATAGTTTCAAAACTTTCGGGATCGCTTGGGGCTAGGTATACCAACAATGGATCTGGATAAGGTAATGTGATATTTACAATCTCTGAAAAATATCCTTCCTTAGTGAACCTTAGCGATACTTCTCCTACGCTAAGTTCATCTAACAAGAAATACCCATCGCCATTGGTAGTTGTAGAATTGTTACTGCCGACAACTGTAACCTGAACCCCCACAAGAGGGCTTTCTGGAACCACATCAAATACATTACCCGAAATAGTCTCTTTGCCTATTAGCTTTAAAACAACAGGCGAGGAAGTTGAGGATATATTCTCAAAATAAATTGCGCTAAAAAAATCATCTGCATTTACTTCGAACTTAACAATACCTGCAGGAACTGAACCAAATAAAAATTGCCCGCTAGCACTAGAAGTTGTCTGAAACTGGTTCTCCTCAGAATAAATTTTGACTGAAGCATTTGCAACAGGCAAATCCGTAAACATGTCTATTATTGTACCGCTAACATTGTAACTATTTGCTATTCCACCAAGTACAACATTTTTTAACAATAATTCCCCTGCTTGAACGACAACATTATTAATCGTTTTACTGCCATATCCCGCTGCAGAATAGGTGACATTATATATACCAGGCTCAATCATCCGAATATAGTTGCCATTTATGGGGTTGGTTACCACAAATGAGTTATCCTTATCGTGGTTGGCAATGGTAATGGTGGCACTGAGCGGTTCGTGCTGTGAATTAGTAACAATGCCCTGTATGCCAGTATAGAGCCACTCAATGTGGCTTAACATTGCCTCCTTGTTGTAGTCCCAATAGTTTGGTAAGGATGAACTTGCAGGATTTTTTGTATAAGATATTTCAAGTGTAATTTCCCTACAGTTATGATGGTAGGTCATATAATCCTGACGACTGCCCGACACTACATACCAGTCGCCGCCCTGAGTTACCCCATTACCCTGCGCAGTAAAATAACCGCTCGGGCTAGCCGCTTGGGCAAAATCGGCATACTGCCGACTGATGGTGTAAAACCAGCTGTGATCGGCATGGGCATTACCCGCTGTAGTCCACGCATCCCAAGGGAAATTGGCCAACTCTATTCCTCCATGGAAATTGGCCGACATAACAAAACTGCGGCTAGCGGCATAATTCATCATGGCTACCGTTTCGGGCTGATACGAATTTCCATCTGGATTTTCACCAACCCTCGGGTCAGGAAAGTTTCTGTTTATATCAACACTATTGCCATTGTATCGCCTTGAGTTATTAACCGTATGGTTACCACCGTAGTAGGTTCCATCGGGATTAGCATTAGGATTAATATAAATGGCAAAGTTGTTTACCATATCGGCTACCCGCGAATCTGTTCCATAATTCGATAGTAGGTAATCAATCAACCTTAGCATAAGCACATACCCTGTTGTTTCGTCGCCATGCATGGTGCTGGTGTAGAAAAACTCTGGCTCAGCCTCATTGGCAAGTACGTTGTCAGAAATTTTCACAACGTATAACTTCCTACCTTGTACAGTTGTGCCTATACTATCGAGTTTGCATAGCCCAGGGTAGTCCTGCTCAAACTTCTTCATCATTGAGCGATATACCTCGTAGGTTGGGTATAAATCCCAATTGCCCATTTGAGCAACAGTAGTAGCCATTCCCCTATTCCTAACTGCTTGGGTTGGGTTTTCCAACAACTCGGGCAAATAGCCCAAAGCCTTTAGGCTTTCAAACTCTTTTTGGTTTGCATAAGCAAAAATGGTATCGCCCTCAACCCTATCGATTGACACGGCACGGGTAACTTTAGTGTTTACAATTTCTTTATCGCTTTCGGAGATTTTGAAATAGTACTCCTGCGCCTTTGCATTACCACATAGTAATAACAATAAAAACGCAATTCTTGTATACCTTATAACCTTCATTTACAGCTGCTTTAATATTATTAGTTTTGCTTATTTTTTTTTTATGAGGCTAGCAATTAGATATACTAACAGTGCCAATATAAAAACAATTGAGATACCCGTAATGAATCCGCGAGCAAATTCAGTCAAGTTAGAACTTTCGCCTCGGCGTAAAATTAAGACGATAGAGAAAAATATTACGCCAAGAACCCCAGTAATTGTTGCTGCTTTTTTCATATCCTATTTATTTTCAAAAACACCTTGCCTTTAAGGCATGTGTGGAACATTCATGCAATAGTCAGTTTAGCGTGTACTGACACGTTACCATGAATATTTTATTTGATAATTTTGTTATACTGTTTAGACGTTGAATCGAATATGGAGAATGTCTCCATCCCCAACAATGTAATTCTTTCCCTCAACGCTAAATTTACCTTTTTCTTTACATGCCTGTTCAGAACCAAGAGTAACATAATCGTTATACTTCATCACCTCGGCACGAATAAAACCACGCTCCAAATCGCTATGGATAGCACCAGCAGCCTGCGGTGCTGTAGCACCACGCTTAATGGTCCATGCTCGAGTCTCCTTTTCTCCAACGGTGAAAAACGTTTCGAGATCCAACAATGAATATGCAGCACGAATCAATTTATCTACACCAGGCTCATTCAAACCCACATCCGAAAGGAAAGCCATCCTATCCTCCTCAGTTTCCAACTCAGTAATTTCGGCCTCCATGGCTCCAGCAATAATTAGTATCTCGGTATTTTCATCCTTAAAAAAATTCTGAACCTGTTCTACATATTTGTTGCCGCTAACTGCCGAAGCCTCATCAACATTACAAACATAAATTACGGGTTTGGTTGTCAGCAGGAATATATCGGCAATAAACCTCTTATCATCTTCGCTAACAGGTGCAGTGGATGCGTTTTGGAAGGACTCTAAGTGATCCTTATACACATTAAGCACCTCAACGCCTTTTTTTGCATCCTTATCGCCAGATTTGACAACCTTCTCAAGCCGCTGAATTTTCTTCTCTACCGATTCTAAATCCTTAAGTTGAAGTTCTATGTTAACCGTTTCAATATCCCTAACAGGGTTAACAGAACCATCAACATGCGAAAGGCTATCGTCGTCGAAGCATCGCAGCACATGGATTAACGCATCGCAGTTGCGGATTTCTGATAAAAACTGATTTGCACCTTTGTCGGAGCGACCTGCACTTTTTGTTAGGCCTGGAATATCAACAATCTCAACCGTTGTGTGAACCACTCTCTGCGTGGCAGCAAGGTTCTCCAGCACATACAAGCGGTCATCGGGCACGTTAATTATGCTAAGGTTGGTTTTGTTGCTAAATGAAAAGCCGCTTGCCTCTGCCTTTGTGGCCGACATGCAATTAAAAATGGTTGATTTGCCAACATTGGCAATACCAATAATTCCGCACTGTAAACTCATTAATTGATTTTATTTTAGTAATTAGACTGCAAATTTAGCTTGAAATATTGGGTTTACTAATAATTAGATGAAGAAACATAAAAAAACAGGGTATGACATCAAGCCAAACCCTGTTCGTAAAACTTAAAAGTAAACCTACATATGTATCACCTCACCATACGCAGCAGCAGCAGCCTCCATAATAGCCTCGCTCATGGTTGGGTGCGGGTGTATGCTCTTCATTAGCTCGTGTCCGGTAGTTTCCAAATTGCGAGCAACTACCAGCTCGGCAATCATCTCGGTAACATTACCACCAATCATATGGGCTCCAAGTAGCTCGCCATATTTAGCATCAAAAATCAGCTTTACAAAGCCTTCGCGCATACCTCCAGCAGTGGCCTTGCCCGATGCAGTGAATGGGAATTTACCCACCTTAATTTCGTATCCCGCTTCTGTAGCAGCCTTTTCAGTCATGCCCACCGACGATACCTCAGGGTTAGTGTATGTACATCCTGGTATGTTCTTATAATTAATTGGCTGCACCTCCATCCCTGCAA
>CALGIR010000206.1 GCA_937915475.1 uncultured Bacteroidales bacterium | reverse complement strand
AATAACTTGATACAATTTACTTTTCATGTGAAAGTGGAACAAAGCGAGCCGTTAAATCAGGGTCGGCCATATCTTCGTCCAATGGGTACATGGGGCGCTCAATTCTTTTGTAGGGCAGTCGATGTAAATCCTGGTCAACGCCACCGGGCGTAAGTGCCATAATCCAATCGCCACGCATGTCGTATAGCTCGGGTACTAGGTAACCAATTTTAACCACCACAATATCCGCATTGCGCGGGTTTAGCCCTAGGTTTGTGAAATCGGATTCGTAATGGTATGGTTTTCGTTTTGTGGTAACAATAACCTGTACGCTACCCACGCGAACCACCACCTCAGTCTCTGCATTCTTATCGCCATGGAGAATGGCTTCTACGGTGCCTTTTAGGTTTATGGGTCCTTCGTACCTATTGTCAATCTCAGCCCCAGCAAAGGCTTCTATTTTACCACCTACGCCTACTCCAATGGCTTTATCGATGAATTCTGGACCCGGTAGTGAAGCATAAATCAACGATTTACCATCCTGCTTTTTAAAAGCATCGTGTTCCAGTATTTGCTTTAATGACCACGTTACATCGCCAGCACCACCGGCTGTGGGGTTATCGCCCATATCGCTTATGATAAAAGGTTTTTTATTGCTATTGATGGCCATTTCCAAGCATTCATCCAGCGGAGCAACGGGAGCAACAAACTCAAACTGGTCGCGAACATTCCAGAATGATTGGGCCAATGTTTCGGCCGAACGCTTTACTTCTTGCATGTCATCGCCTGTAACCATTACCACCGCTTTGTTACGTGGTTCATCGGCCCATGCGTAACCCACCCAAATGGCTGCATCAAGTACACCTTGTTGCTTTGTAATTGGGTCAACCTGGGCGTATAGGCTTTTAGCTGGCTCAATGCGTGTGCTGGTTTTTTCGCCTGGCAGCAAAATGGGAATGGGAATCCATGCCTTATAGGCTGGCTTACCTTTCCCTGTCTCTAAGCGATTTAGTAGGTTTACCAAAGTTCGCTTTTTCGATTCAATGGCATCCTCGTGTGGTGCCAGTCGGTAACAGGTAATCAGGTCTGACTGATGTGCTAGCTGCCACGATACATTTCCATGTAAATCCATGGAGGTGGAAATTAGGGCATCCTTACCTACAACATCTCTAACTTGTTGAATCATATCGCCCTCGGGGTCGTCGAGCCCCACCACACTCATGGCACCATGTATATCAAAAAAAACGCCGTCGTAGGGTAGGTTTTCTCTCAACATGTTCAGCATTTCTGTCATCAGCGTATCGTAGGCTGCGCGGGCAACAATTCCACCTGGGATTGCATGTCCTCTCAATGCAGGGAAGTATTGTGCCCTTTGTCGTGTGGTAGAATCTTCATGTAAGAAAGGATAATATGAAAAAATTTCTTCGCCACGACGAGCACGGAAGCCTTCAACGTGGGTTTGTGCTGGCGAAAAAGTGCTGCATTCAATGGCCAGTCCGGCAATGGCAATACGTGCTTTGTCTGTTGTTGCTTTTTCCCTTTGCGATTGGCAGCTTATCAATCCTGTTAGGATTATTGATGCGATTAGTATTTGCTTGAAATTCATAGCGTTGGTTTTATGATTTACTTATGTTCGTTCAGAATGCGAAGCATTTTTTTTATTTGGGATAAAT
Organism: uncultured Bacteroidales bacterium; assembly: GCA_937915475.1. Classification (GTDB taxonomy): domain Bacteria; phylum Bacteroidota; class Bacteroidia; order Bacteroidales; family Tenuifilaceae; genus Perlabentimonas. The sequence goes on along the minus strand of CALGIR010000206.1, from coordinate 12,032 downwards.
CAACCGAGATATGACGAAACTCATTTGGTGCATCACTTCCGTTCATGCTTACGTTATTGTTCTTGAACTGCATTTGGCCATCAATAAACGTTTTTGCGCTGGAGTGGTACTCGCTTGCTTGGGTTAAATGTATTAAGCTGCTAAGATTTTTGTCGTTAATCCCGCTTCCTGGCATTATGATGATTTCATTGTTTGCCTTTTGTATTAACTGCGCAATAATATGTGCTCCTTTTTCAGCATTGGCGTATCCTCCAGAAGTTAAAACACGATTAACCCCCAAGGCCTTAAGTTGTTCTAATGCTATGAAAGGGTCGCGGCACATATCGAATGCTCTGTGAAAGGTAATCTCCATGGGTGCAGCCAACCGGATTACTTCTGCGGTTCTCTTCAAATCAATATCACCTGCGGATGTTAAAAATCCAACAACAATGCCGTTTGCGCCCAGTTCTTTAATTTGAGCAATATCTTCTTTTATAAGATGATATTCGGTATCGGAATACAGGAAGTCGCCACCCCGCGGACGAACAATTACGTTGACCGGGATTTGCAGTTGCTTTATCACCCAATTTATTGTGGCATAGGAGGGTGTTGTACCGCCCTCGGCAATATTGTCGCATAGTTCTATTCGGTGCGCTCCGGCTTGTGCAGCCTTTATTGCCGACTCTGCCGTGAAGCAACAAATTTCCAGTTTGCGTTTTGTCATGGTTGTTCTGTCCTATACAAGTAATCTACAAGGTATGGTTTTTTAGCGTTTCTTATATTTAAAGAACACGGTCATTGCAACGCCTGCTAAAACTAATAAACCTCCAATAATATGGTATGTAAAAAGTGTTTCGTTGAGAATCAAAATTCCTCCTGCGATAGAAACCAATGGGCTAAGGTTATTGAATACGGCTATTTGTGAGGCGGGAACCTGAGTTAAGGCATAATTGGTGAGAAAGGCAGTAACCATTGAGGAGAGCACGCCTAAATAGAGTACTGCCCAAAGAAACTCCTTATGAACCAATGGACTGAAAAATTGATTCAAAGTGTGGGCTTGGATATGCCCAACAATGCTAAATCCGTTAAATACTATAAATGCAAGTATTGTCATCCATACTGTAATCTCCATGGCGGAAAAATTAGCGCTAACTACCTTTCCCAGAACATAGTATACCACTATTGCAAGCACGGATAATAGTAATAATAGTACACCCTTTAGGTTTGTACCTCCCGAACTATCTCCAGTACTATAAATTATGTAAACAATACCTGCAATTGATAATACAATTCCAATTTTTTGTAATAACGTGGTTTTCTCTTTCAGGAAAAAACTGGCTGCAACTAGCGTAATAATAGGCACTGTTGCAAAAATAATTCCCGCTTCAGATGCACTACTATACTGTAAACCGAAGGTTTGTAAGGCAAAGAATAGTAAAGGATAGAATAACGAAAGTAGTAATAACGATTTGGCTTTTTTGAAGCTAAAGGGTGGTAATTTAATGAAACCAAGAATCCACAAAAGTACTATGGAGATTGCTGCTGCCGTAAAGCGATGGGCAAGTAAGTCCATGGCACTTGAATATCTTAGCCCAATTTTCACAAAAATAAATGATAGCCCAATAATAATGGTTACCAGTATAAGTCCAATGTATGCTTGGCGTTGTTTGTTTTGCGTCGACATTTCTTTCAATTAAAATTATACAATATATTCGTTATTCTTAGTTTTAACCAGGTCCAGCTGCCGCTGTCTAATTCCCAACTCAGTTCAGCTTCTACAGGAATTGACCTCCCATTTCGTACTTCGGATTTGGTTGCAGTTACTGTCCATTTTGTTGCCTTGGCATCTTTTGCATCCTTGTAGCGCATTGTTACAAACTTCTTAAAAGCCCCATCTTCATCAAAGTGAAATACGCCCGAACCTTTTGTTCCATTGTACTCTAATGTTGCTTTGGCAGAAAAATCATCAATTGTCTCCCAGGTTATGTATGGACTTAAAGCGGCAGAGGGGAACCAAACAATTTCAGCCAAATATCTTTGCAATGTTGCTTGATTAATTTTCTCATTGTTCTTTGCATTTACGACTGGAATAAGGGATAACAGTTTAATTGTCATTTCACCTTTTCCGTTCTCAAACTTATCCCTTCCTGCCACGTTCATCAAAGGAAACATTTTTAAACTTACAGACCAATTAAATGCAGGTGGGTTAGTAGTAAAGTATTGCTTGGCCTTTGCATTGCACCATTCTTTTTGCTCGGGCTTCATCAGCATTTTTAAATCCTGCTCAACAAAAACGGTTTTAATATTCTCTTTCCCTACAATCCTGCTGTTTAATAGCCATTTCTGGACTGCTTGCGGTAAATCCAAAATCAACTGTTCTGAAACAATGCTTTTCTCGGAGCTATTTAAGCCTGACTCTGAAAGCATCTGAGTTGTTTCGGTATTTACCATTTTTTCAAAATGGCTTGCGGAATAAGCTATGGCGGCTGAGGAAAGGATTATAATATTTAGGATTGTACCAAACTTGGCATCTTTCCAAAAGATTAAAATTAGAACCTGAGAAATTAAAACACCTAAGAATCCGATTATCCACCAATAGTTATGGTGGCTTAACCTTAATACTAAGGTTGCCATAAACAGCACAAATGCTAGCAACCATAAAATACCTAGCGGTTTGGAGATTGGTTGAGATATTGAGTTGAATTCTGATATGCCAAATGCTTTCAGAAATCCGAATAAATGGATAATTCCGTGTAACCCAATTAGGATAGCTAAAATTATTCGCATTGATATTTTTTTTGCCTGTGGGACATAGAAATTGCTTGATAGAATAGCATTTTACTTGAGTATTATACGCAAGCTATCAATTTCCAACCCTTTATGTGGATTACTTTGATTTTCTGCAGCTAATTCTATTGTGTTTACTCTTTCGGATACTAGTTTTATCCCATTAATAACTTGCTCTTGATGGCGGGTGCTCGAATTTGTTCCCCAACCTATGGCTGGAATTATATAGGGTTCGTTATTAACAGATAGTTTTAACCCTTTTGTGTTTGCATAAGCGGGAAGCGCAATTTTTACCTCAAAAGGTTTTTCAGAGCTATTTAATAGGTACCATTTCATTTTCACTACCGTGGGTTTACTTGAGTAATAATCGTGCCCGCTATAGCTATGATAGGTTTCTGCATTATCGGGGGTTAAAATATATTCGCCTTTTTTATTCGGTTCTATTGAGTTTTCAGGAGTGTACAATAATTCACCTTTATATTCAAGCACAATAACGGTAATGTACTTATCTCTGACAATTTTTTCTGATAGCTCAATTTTGCAACCCTTTCCTGAGGTTTTGCTCTTTAATGAAAGTTCGGGGTTGGAGAGAGGATAAACTTTTGTGATGTCAATATTTAAGCCTTGAATAGTAAGTTTATTATCTTCAGGATAACTGGCTATATGGAGGTACAACTTCTCTGGTTTTGATGTGGTAAAGCCCCACTCTTGTATAGATATAAACGATTCCTTTGTACCATAAATCGATTCCCCATTCTTTTCTAACCATTCTCCCATACCCTCAAGTACCTGTTTTTCAAATGGAACAACAGAACCGTCGGCTTTGGGTCCAATGTTGAGCAAGTAGTTACCACCCGAACTTACTACCTTTACTAAATCATGTATTTTTTCATTAGTTTTAGTCTCCACAGCAGGTCTTTCTTGCCATGAGCGGTAGCTCCATGTTTCGCGAAACATAGATGCTGGGCTTTGCCACGGAACGCCCATTTTAAAATCAGGCTGATAGTTATCGCCCATAACCATAAAATCACCTTGGTCATTCCAAATTCTACCACTCACCAAACAGTTTGGCTGTAATTCTTTAACAAGTAAGGCTATCTCCTTGCTTTGTTCATGGGTTGGAGCGCCCATATCAAACCAAAGTTCCGATACCTCTCCATAGTTTGTTAGCAATTCCCGAATTTGACTCAGGTTATACTCATGGTGTAAAGGAGGGATAGAGTCAGAGTTCCGCACCGAAGTGAAAGGTAATGCATCAGGGTAATCCCAGTCGATTAGCGAAAAGTATACACCAAATTTAAGGTCGTGCCGTTTACAGGCCTCGGCCAAATCTTTAAGAACATCTTTTTTATACGGAGTAGCATCCAACACATTAAACGGGGTAAATTCCGAGGCAAACATGCAAAACCCATCATGATGCTTAGCTGTCATAATTATCGATTTCATGCCCGCTCCCTTTGCTAACAGGGCTATTGAATCTGCATTCCACTTTGTTGGATTAAATGCCGACGCCAGTTTCCGATAATCTTCTGTGGGTATTTCTGCGTGTCCTTTTATCTGTTCGCTATAGCCCGTAATTTTTTGGTCATTCCACATACCTGCAGGTATTGAATATAGACCCCAATGTATAAACATTGAAAATTTTTGGTTTTCCCACGCATCTATAAATTCCTGATTTTTTGCATCCTTTACTTGGCCTGTTTCCGATTTATTCATCATACACGATGCCATCGAAAATAATATGCATCCGGGGATTAAAAATATTGATATAAGTTTTCTACACATGATTTTCTGTTTTGAGTATTCTATTTGCTTGCTAACAATGGCTGAAAATGCTTGAAGTACAAGGTATGTCCTCCGTTAAGTTTTGACTGAACCATTTAATTATTCTACGATACGAAACTATGAATAAAAGGGAAAATTTCCTCATTTATTGCTGAGGGGGGCGCTACTATCTTTTTATTTGGCCTAGTAACTCAGCATGAACTATATTAGACGCATAAATTATTGGGGAGATAAATACTCAAACAATTTTTCATTATTTAAACGCAAGTTTATTTTTTAGACCAAATATAATTGCAAAACCTAAAGGTTAGCTTACCGCAATTTTTTTGTTGATTTATGGTTTATTCGCTGATTATTCGTAATAAGTTGCATGAGAGTTCGATTACAGAACGGATTTATTTTGTTGCGTTTGTCGGGCTTTAAATAGGTTTTCGTATCTTCAACCAAATAGCCAAGGGTTTTTAAAGGGAAAAACTCGCTTTTCCTGCTGTTTGATATTCAAAAATCAGCAATAAAAAAGTAAAGTTAGAGTTATTCACATAATCATCCGAATATCGTTTTAATCGTTCCAGAAAATTATTTGAACTAGCAAAAAGGTATTTTAGTCAAAATTGGTTTGAGAATCCACTTGAAATATTGAACAATAAATCAAAAGGAGTTACCTTTACTTGGCTTTAGGAAACAGCAATTATGAAAACATTGAAAATTGAAGCAGCAATAGATACCCCTGAGATCTATTTTGATCCTGCAACGAACGTATTCTCCATTTCTGGAATTTCACATCCAGAGAACGCCAAGGAGTTCTATAAAATTATTCTTGACTGGCTTGACGAGTTTTATGATGCTGTTAAGGATAAGGAGAAAATCAAACTAGTTGTCGATTTTAACTTTAAGTACATCAACTCATCGTCGTATAAATATCTTAGGGATGTGATGAAAAAAATCGCCAATTTCCACAGGAATGGTATGGAGGTGGATGTTATTTGGAACTATCATGAGGATGATGAGGATTTGCTTAATGAGGGTATGGTACTTTTCGAACAGCCTGATGTTAATCTTTCATATCGTTGTATCCCGTATAACTAGTCAGATTCATCTTTTCGCTTAATCATTGCATCGTTTTCTAGTCGTGCCAATATCGACCTAAAAACCACTATTGTTTTTTCAATCTCCTCAATTGTCGCATCCGTTTCTAGTCTATACGTACTTGCATTTACGCTAATATGTTTTTCAACCTCTCTATGGTCAACTCCAAGTAATGGGCAAATAGAGGTTAGCAGGGTTTTTTTATCGATATTCTGGCCAAATATCCTAAAATTCATAAAATTACTAATAACTATGGCTGCTCCCTCGGGTGTTAGAATTGTTTCAGCTGGCTCAATGTGCTTTCGCCTTACGGTTTCAATAGGGCTTTCTTCATAAGCATAAAGCTTTTCCAAAACCTCAAGTTTAATGCTTTGCAACTCTTCAATCAAAACAGGAGTGTACTTTTGCCTTATATACAGTACTTCAGCGTATTGCTTAACATCTGTAACGTTGTTACCTTGTAATTTGGTCTGTAAGTTTTTTATCCATTTACCAATAATGATTGGGGTATAATCATCTATAGGTAGTTTGTCTACTGTTTGTTTGAGCTGTTCTAAGTAAGGATTAAGATCTCTTTCAAAGAACTCTTCGATCATTACACTCGCATTCGGGAGTATGTTTTGTGAATCGAATAATATTTCGGCTTCCTTGATAAGTTTGTCGAAGGTGCTAATGGTTTTACTTAGCGTACTAGCTCTATCCATAATGCTGTAATAAGTAGTAGTTTGAACAATAAAAGTAAGCATTTTGTAAACAAATCCATTTGTTTTAGTTTTTTTCATACTTTTGCACCATTATTAATATCATAAAGATTATTCTATGGCAAGTTTAAGAGGCATTAAAAAGGATATCGATTATCTTGTTGGTGAGGTAGTATCGGATTGTTATACTTACCTATACCTAAACGGTGATAAGAATAGGGATAAGGTTGTTGAAATTATTGAGGGGGTTGTGGCCAAGCGTAACGATTTTATCCGTAGGGTGAATAACCCCGCTAAGGGTGCCGACAGAAAACAGACGCGTAAGCATTATAAGCAAATTTATAGCGATTTGTTAGGCTCTGTTGATGAGTCGTTCTCGCAGCTAAGCCAGTTGGTAGGGTAATAGCGAATATTTGTTTTAGAGAAGGGCAACTTTTGAGTATTTCAGAAGATTGCCCTTTTTTTATGCTAGATGGTTTTATAACAGCGCTCAAATTATTAACTTCGTAAGTTCAGCAAGATTAAATTTAGGGGAAATATTGTAAAAACTTAAAATTCTTTGTGATGAAGTATGATTTTTCTACAATTATTGATAGGGCAAATACCTCAGCCATAAAGTTAGATAGGCTTAACTCCCTTTTTGGTAATGCACAAGCATTGCCGATGTGGGTAGCCGACATGGATTTTGCCACACCTCCATTTATCATCAATAGGCTGAATCAGAGGCTAAATCACCCCATTTTAGGCTACACTCATGCTGATGATGAATATAATAATGCTATTGTTAAATGGCAGTATAATCAGCATGGATGGGAGGTACAACCCTCTTGGCTTGCCTTTACACCAGGTATTGTTGCAGGGCTTAACCATGCGGTACAGGCCTTTACTAAACCAAGAGAGAAGGTGCTTGTACAAACTCCAGTTTATCATCCCTTTTTCTACGCAATTTATAATAATGGACGCGAGCTGATAAAAAGCCCATTAACTTACATAGATAATTCTTATCGTATTAATTTTCAGACCCTGGAAGATGAAATGAAGGATGGGGTCAAACTCTTCATACTTTGCAATCCGCATAACCCTGTTGGCAGGGTATGGACAAAAGATGAGCTGACCAAAATGGCTGAGATATGCCTGAAATATGATGTTACAGTTATTTCAGACGAGATTCATGCCGATTTAATCTTTAAGCCCCATAAACATGTTCCTTTTGCATCACTCTCACCTCAAATAGCCGATAAAACCATAACATTTAACTCGGCTAGCAAAACATTCAATATTGCGGGCTTAACATCAGCCTATGCCATTTTATCAAATTCTGATATGCTGGCAACCTATAATAGGCAGGTTGAACTTAACGGCACTGGGCATGGGAGTATTATGGGCTATGAGGCTGTTAAGGCAGCCTATTCAGCCGATGGACAAATATGGCTTGATCAGGTTTTAGAGTATATTGGCGAGAATATTATGCTTGTAAAAGAGTATTTCGATACTTATATTCCTAAACTTACTATGGTTGAGCTACAGGGAACATATTTGCTCTGGTTAAATTTTAGTGCTTTCGGTATTGATCATCCTGTACTAATTCGTATGCTTACCCACGATGCTGGCATTGCACTCAATGATGGTCAAATGTTTGGCTCCGATGGGACTGTTTTTTTTCGAATGAATATTGCTACTCCCAAAAGCAATGTTCAGGAAGCACTTGAGAGATTGAAAAAAGTATTTGGTAACTTGTAGCTCATCTGCTTATACGTTGTTTAATGCTGTGAACAATTTGGCTTGTTTATAAGTTACTTGTTGGGAAGTTAAACAAAAAGTATAGGTTTGATATCTTATTATATCTTTAGCATTTAATTAATGCCCACGATTAAAGTTTTTAAATAAGAATGAAAATTATTCAAAAGCATATTTTACATGCAGTGTTAGTTTTTTGTACGCTAACAGGGTTTTCTTCTTTTGCACAACGTCCTCCTCATATTTTTTTAAATGCAGATTCAATAAAGGCAATAGATAGGGATATTCGAAATGACAGGTATGGGAAAGTATCTAGTTTAATAATCTTTAAAGGGGATAAACTTGTACACGAGAAATATTTTGGGTTTTCACAAGTTTCCACACTTCACCCAATTAGCTCTGTAACAAAAAGCATAACTTCCATTGCCGTTGGCATATGTATCGATTATGGCTTTATTATAACAATTGATGAGCCTATACATGATTTTTTTCCTGAGTATGAGAGCATCTTTAATGCCAAACCGATTAAAAAACAGATTACCCTTAGGCATCTTTTATCACAAACTGCAGGGTTTGATTGGGACGAATGGACAATCCATTATTCATATGCAGGAAATCAGCTAGTTGAACTTAGTCAAAAACCTGACAATTGGATTCCCATCATTCTTAGCTTACCCATGGATTCATTACCGGGGGCTAAGTTTACCTACAACAGTGCTTGCTCCGATCTAATTAAGGAGATTATTTGCCGTTCAACTGGGATGAGTTTTGTTGGTTTTGTTGATGAGTTTATCTTCCAAAAGTTAGGTATCCAAAATTATCATTGGGACATCTATCCGGGTAATGGGAATCCGGCATGGGGTGGTCTTTCGCTTACCACCAGAGATATGGCTAAAATAGGCATGCTCATGCAAAACAAAGGGCAGTGGAGGAATAAACAGATAGTATCTGAGAGGTGGGTAACCCTTTCAACCTCAAAGTTTGTTGAGACCAAAGATATTGGTTATGGTCTGCATTGGTGGGTTGAACCTAGCGATGATCCTAGGCGCGTGTTTTATGCAGCTGGTTATGGTGATCAGTACGTATTTGTTGATACTGAAAAAGAGTTGGTGATTGCAGTTAATGCTAAAAATTTTACCGATTATAAATGGGAAGCAGATTATAAACATCTTATCAATAGAGTTTTAAACGCTTATGCGCTGTAATTTCAAACAAAATATTAACCTGAACAGCTAAATATCTAATGCTATGGCAAATTTGAAAACTATTTATCTTGGGTTAAATTTAAAGAACCCTTTAATCGTTGGAGCCTCGTCGCTAACGGGCGACCCTGAAAAATTGCATAAACTTAAAGATGCAGGTGCAATCGTAATTAAATCGCTTTTCGAAGAGCAAATCCAACTTGAAGAGATGGAAATGATGGATGCCATCCAAGAGTATGCCGACCGAAATGCTGAGATGACAAGCCTATTCCCATCGTTAAAACATGCTGGACCTAAAGAATATCTGCTTATGCTAAAAAAAGCAAAGCAGAGCATTGACATACCTGTTATAGCAAGCCTAAATGCAATGCGCGATGATACATGGGTTGAGTATGCGGAACAGATTGAAGGTACAGGAGTAGATGCTATTGAGTTGAACTTCTATATTACCCCCCGAAACTTTGATACGGCTGGTGCCGATACAATAAAACAGCAGATTAACACTCTAAACAAGGTTCAAGAATCAATAAAAATTCCGATTGCTGTTAAACTTAGTCCTTTCTATACAAATCCATTGTCGGTGATTAGCGGTATGGATGTTGGGAAAGCTAAAGGTTTTGTGCTTTTTAATAAATTATTTCAACCCGATATCGATATCGAAAGCGAATCGTTAAAGCAAAGCATTGTGCTTAGCAATAGTTACGATGTAAGACTTGCGCTAAGGTTTACTGGTTTGCTCTATGGCAATATTAAAGCCGATATTGCTAGTTCAGGAGGAATAATAACAGGTGCCGATGCAATAAAGACCATCCTTGCCGGGGCATCAGCCTTTCAGACTGTGAGTTCGCTCTATAAAAATGGAACTGATCATATAAAAACCATCCTATCTGATATAGAAAAGTGGATGGACAGTAAGGGATATGATAGCATTGAAGATTTTAAGGGAAAACTTTCACGTAAGAATCTTAAGGATCCCTTTGCCTATCGCCGCTCGCAGTATGTTGATCTTTTAATGCAATCGGACAAATATTTGTTTAAGGATCGTCAAAGGTAGTTTTGTATATGGTTAATCCCCACAGGACTTTTTTTATAGATAAAAAAACTGTAGCAAAAATAGGTCCAGTCGTTTATTGGATGTCTCGCGATCAGAGAGTTTACGACAATTGGGCTTTGCTTTTTGCTGCAAATAAAGCCAATGAGTTGCTAGTGCCACTCCATATTGTGTTTACACTGGCGCCTAACTTTTGTAATGCTAATGCTAGACATTACGATTTTTTGATAAAAGGTTTAGAACAGGTTGAAAAGGAGGTTAATGCCTTGGGTGTTTCTTTTCATCTTCTTTTGGGTGAGCCGCCCAGTACCTTAAATTCATTTATCCATGAGGTTGGGGCTGCCCTGCTGGTATCCGATTTTGATCCCTTGCGAGTAAAGCAAGCCTGGAAAGCGGAGTTAAGCAACAGCATAAAAATTAACCATATAGAGGTTGATGCGCATAATATTGTTCCCTGTAGATTCGTGTCGCAAAAGGTAGAATTTGCTGCATATACGCTCCGACCCAAGCTGAAAAAATTACTTTCCGAATTTCTGACCGATTTTCCGCAGTTGCCAACCCTAAGCGTAAAACTACATAACCAAAGTGCTATTGGCAATGAAGCGCTACATTGGCTTAGTCCGAATGCTGAGGTAAAACCCATAAACTGGCTAAAACCTGGTTTTGTTGAAGGCAGTATTATGCTTGAAGATTTTATTGCAAACAAGTTAAACGGGTACTCATCTAAACGGAATGATCCGTTGGCAGACGGACAATCAAATCTTTCTCCCTACTTACATTTTGGTCACTTATCTACCCAAAGGGTTGCCATTGAAATTGTTAAGGCAGATGCCCCAGAAATCGATAAGGAGGCGTTTCTCGATGAGCTAATTGTTAGAAGGGAATTATCCGATAACTTTTGCTTTTACAACAATGATTATGATAATCCGAATGGTTTTCATAATTGGGCCAAGACATCGTTGGCGGAGCATGCCAATGATGAGAGGGAATTTACTTACTTACTGACAGAATTTGAAAACGCAAAAACGCATGATGAATTGTGGAATGCTGCACAGCTGGAGATGGTACATACAGGCAAAATGCATGGCTATATGAGGATGTACTGGGCCAAAAAGATACTTGAATGGACAGAGGATGTTTCAGAGGCGATGAAATTTGCCATTTACCTAAACGATAAGTATAGCTTGGATGGGAGAGACCCCAACGGCTATGCCGGTATTGCATGGAGCATAGGCGGTGTTCATGATAGGGCGTGGGGCAAAAGAGCGGTATTTGGTAAAATTCGCTTTATGAATTATAATGGGTGCAAACGTAAATTCGATGTTGAAGGGTATATAAGTAGGGCGAACGACTTGGTGTCAGACAAAATGATTAGCCATAAAAGTAACGAGATTCTCCAATAACGTAAGGAAATATAACTTCAAATTGGTTAATCAATATTTTTAATTGTTTGTTTAAATCTGGGCTTAAAGGTTCAATACCCAATTCATTGTTGCATAAAATGGTTACTTTTACTGTTGACTAAATAAAAATAAATACCATGATAAAGCGAATATTATTTCAAATAGTTCTATTTCTCACCCTAGGGAGCGCATTGATTGCTTGCAAAGCAGAAGGTAAAATTAAGGATGATTCGTATGTTGTTATTCTTTCGTTAGATGCATTCCGCTGGGATTACTCCGATATAGTCAATACGCCAACGTT
>CALGIR010000205.1 GCA_937915475.1 uncultured Bacteroidales bacterium | reverse complement strand
TCATTATGCCTGCTTATGGCGTTACGCTTACGGCTGCATTTGAAATCAATAGCTATACATTAACATACACAACAGGTGCAAACGGCTCATTAGAAGGTGATACAATCCAAACTGTGGAGTACAATGCCGATGGAACAGAAGTAACTGCTGTTGCTAACGATGGATACCAATTTGCACAGTGGAGCGATGGCATAACGGCTAACCCACGTACCGATGTTAATATAACTGGGGATGTGACGGTTGAGGCTGAATTTGAAGGGTCGCCCCAAGTACTAACCATAGCCACTGTTGAAAACGGTGTGTTAAGTGCTACACCAACCGAGGGAATCGTTTCTGGTAGTGAAATAACTATCACCGCTTCGCCTGCAAATGGTTACAATCTAACCCAAGGTAGCGTGCGAGCTTATAAAACGGATGACGAAAGCGTTGTTGTTGCTGTTAATGTTAACACCGAAGGCAAGCCGACGATTACCATGCCTGCTTATGGCGTTACTATTACGGCTGAGTTTTCTCTAACAAACAACGCCCTGCATTTTGACGGAACAAACGACTATGTAGCCTTTCCTACAATGCCCACTTCCATCGACCTATCGCAAGGGTTTGGCTTTGCCGCTTGGGTTAAATGGGATGCGTTTACAGGCAATGCCCGTATTATGAGTGTAGGAAATGGATCAAATGGTCATTCCGATGATATAGTGCTCCGTATCGATGGATCTTCTAAATTAGTAGCTGAAATAATAAAGGGTGGTGTGCCCGCTGAGATTCGTACCGATGACGGTGCTATTACTACCAATACATGGCATCATATTGCTTTAACGATTAATCCCATTGCAAGTAGTTCGAACAGCGATGTTACGATTTATGTAGATGGTGTACCCGTTAAAAATGGCACACTTCGTACTCCCAATAATGTAGAAAGAAAAAACGTTTGGTTGGGCAAAAGCCATTGGACGACTGATAAGTATTTTAAGGGTAGTATGGACGAAGTATCGTTTTGGAACAAAACCCTTACAAAAAACGATATCGTAAATACAATGTTAACGAATGTTGCCAATGATGAAACGGGGTTGTTCGGATACTATAAATTCGACCAAGGAGTAGTAGCTGGCATTAATAGCAGCGAGATCGCACTAAATGATGCCTCAACCTTAAGTCGTAATGGCGAACTGAAAAACTTTGCTCTAACGGGAATTACTTCAAACTGGGTGTATGGATATAATACCTCCACTCAAATTCTTACGGTTGCAACTGTGGCAAATGGAACAATACATGCCACACCAGCCGAGGGAATGATTGCAGGAAACGAAATAACGATTACTGATACGCCCGACTTAGGTTACAGATTAGCCCAAGATAGCCTACGAGCTTATAAGACGGATGACGAAAGCGCTGTGGTTGCAATTAATGTTGATGACGAAGGCAATCGAACCTTTATTATGCCTGCTTATGGCGTTACGCTTACGGCTGCGTTTTCTAATAGGTACACGCTTACCTACACTGCCGATGCCCATGGTTCAATCACTTTGCTTTGTTCATTACTCATCTGGTCAAAACGCTTATAATCCAAATCTTTACGACGTTTTAAAAACAGCATTACCCAAACAACATAAATGGCACTACCAACAAAGAAAATAGCGAATATTTTTAAGTCGTACCACGCTAAAACAGCACCAAAGACAATTAAATTAAACAGAGAAAAAAGCGTGTCTAAAGTAGTGGAAGTAAGCAAACGCTCAATTCGTTGGTGATCATTGATACGTTGCATAATATCGCCTGTCATTTTTGTATCGAAAAAGGCAATCGGTAAATTCATTAACTTAATGAAAAAGTCCGATATAAGCGAAATATTGATACGTGTACTTAAATGCAACAATATCCACCCTCGAATGATTTGCACACTTGTTTGCCCCATAAATAGTAAGAGTTGAGCAATTAAAACAAGGTAAATAAAATGTATGTCTAAATTTTGGATTCCGACATCAACCACGCTTTGCGTTAAAAAGGGAAAAATCAATTGCAGGAGCGAACCTACCAATAAGCCCAACGCCAATTGAACGATAAATTTCTTGTAGCGAAACAGATATTGATACAAAAACGAAAAACCTTTTTTAGTTTCAAAATCGTCTACTTCTGCTTGTTTTAATTTTGGTGTCGGCTCGAGCAATAAAGCAATTCCTTCTTCTGTTGTTTCGTTCGCATTATTTCCTATCCAATGGGATATAAATTCTTGTATTGTATATTTTAATAATCCATGTCCTGGGTCGGCTACATATACAACACCCTTTTTGATTTTATACACTACTACAAAATGGTTCTGATTCCAGTGCACAATATAAGGAAGTGGTGCATCTTCTTTGAGTTTATTGAAGTCAATTTTTACGCCAAGAGTACGAAATCCGACTTTTTCGGCGGCATCTGCGATGCCTTGCAAACTACTTCCTGAACGTGTGGTTTCCGATAGTTTTTGTAGTTTTTCTAATGAAATACTTCTTCCATAGTGCTTGGCAATCATGCGGAGGCACGTGGGACCACAGAGCATCTGGTCAGGCTGGAGGAAATGGGGGAAACGCACGTTTTTAATGTGAATTATAATTTCTAATATACTCGAAAATCTCCGAATTTACCTGTTTCCATGATTCTTTTTGCATTATAATCGGTAACTCTCTTCTTAATTCGTTTAATGTTAGGTTTAAAATTTTTATTACATCCTCTATTCCTTTTTTCTCGTAAACCATACTACAAATAACTGCGCCAATTAAATATAAAGGGTTGTTGTCGTACTTATTTCTATATTTAGAAGTTAAAATATCATCAATAGTGAGAGTGTCATTATCTCGAATTTCATTAGAAAAAGACTCGAGTGCTGAATCATATGTTTCATCTAGTGTCGGTCCTGCACACCATGTTGCCACGCCTTCATTTATAAGCATATTAGTATTTTCATAATTCGTTATTAGTGGTGAAAGAATCATGTGTACAAATTCGTGCGGATAACTGGCAACACCAAAAGCTGAGAAAATTTCTCGGGTCGGAACATTAGTAATACCAGTTGAATAAGAAAGCCAATATTCAAAATTAAAAAGTCGCCCCATTTCTTCCGAATCATTAGTTATATAAAATATAAATGGTTGGATTTTTTTTATGTTGAACTTTTTGGCGGCTTTTTGGCAAAACTTAATTCCTTCTCTCGCTTTTTGTTTATCAAAATGTGAAGTTGGAGAAACAAAATAAGTAATAAATTTATACCTTATTTTTCTCCAATTACGTGTATCATATTCCAGAGTATTCTCTAACTTAAACTCTCCATCCTTATTTTTAACAGCGTATAATCGGGTAATATACACTGGATTATGTTTTTCATATCCTTCAGTACAATTATTATAAATGACTCGTAATAAAAAACGATTTATCTCTATTCGTTCAATGGATAAAATTTTAGGATGATATACATCATAGAAATCAGTTGAATTATTAAATCCCCTAAACATTGTCCAAACGGAACGGTTACAATTCATACCATTTTCTACAAGTGTGTATGATTCATTTTTATTCCAAAATGGATTTTCATACAAAGAATCAGGTTTAGAATTGATGTAGCCTTTAAAACAAGTATAGACTTCCTTTACAGAGGTTTCTGTAGTGTCAACCCTTGCTGTTATTTCTGGTATTATCTGTGATTGACCAATGAGTGGTAAAAAAATAATGTTAATTAAATAAATCAACTGTCTTATCATAATCGTAAATATTTAGAAGTACATTACCAATTCCTGTTATACCTGTGAAAAATCCATTCATCTCATAATACGAATGCGTTTTTTGAACATAATGGGGCTCATCTGTTTCATCAATAATTGCTATTTCAGGGAAGAAAAAACTTGTGTCGGCTATACAGACTTTAGTTGTGGAGGTATATTCACTATAGGTAATTCCCGAATCTGAACCCTGATACCTTCTTATATTGTCCCAAGTATAGTATATAGAATCGTTATTGCTAGAATACGTTTTATTGGTTACAATGGAAATTCTTTTTGTGTTTTCGCTAAAAAAATCATCAGACCCCCAACCTGATGAAGAATGAGACGAGTAATGGAATTCATCCCCAATATCAAAATCGTAGATTGAAACATTAGAAATAAGCGTGCGACCCACGCCTGGATTTGTTAAACCAATTAGCGAATAATTATCGAAAGGAATATCATAATTACCCCAAAGCGCATCTAAATAATCATCTATATCAAAAAGGCTACGAAAGGGAAACAAACAAATAAAACCCAGAGAATCGCTAATAACCACATTAAGATTGGTTGGAAAATTGGGGTGCACCTCTCCCTGAAAATTTTTCCGTTTAAACGAAATATGCTTTAGCAAGCTATTAACACCTAGTACTTCATCATTATCAACAGATTCAACAGTTGCCCACAGCTTATCGCCGTTGCTAAAGGTGTAAAACACCCATGTCGAATCAATATCAGCAAATGGTCTAAGGGTTAGCGTATCCTTCTCGTAGTTCATAAACAGGAAACTACCATCTTCCTTATGAATGGCTTGGGTTCCAATCCACGAAGGACCATCTGGGGTTACGCATTCATCTCCTCCTCCAGCCCCTCCATAACCTGTGGCTTTCTGATAATCCCATGTACCGTAAAAGTGGTAGGTTGTATCATTTCCCTCAACACTAATCGAGTCGACTCTAATGGGCAATATATATGGGTCATTATCACACTTGTACATTGAGGTTCGATTTTTGTTGATGGGATTAAAATCTTGCGATTGCGCTATGCTTACAAGTGCAACTAACACAATTAGTATTAATTCCTTTTTCATATCTATAAATTGTTTGTTATAGTTATAACAAGTAAGTTATAATATATTTTGGACAAATGAAAGCCCCCATAAGAACTTGCCGAAGGCAACCATCCATATTTTATACATCCGTGTTAATCTCTGATAACCATCCCTTAGCAGTTTGCTTATGTAAACTACCTTACACGAATATTTCATTCTACTTAAAACCTTTTCAGGCTAACATTCACAAACGGTTAACACGAATTTAATGTAAAAAAGAATTAAAAACAATTGTTTATCACACTTTATTCTGTGACCTCTGTTTCTAAGGCCCATAAATACCATTGCCTGGCTTTTAACAATTTGTAAAAACAACGCAACCCTTTAACTTTTTTCAACATCTAGTTATTATGTAAGCAAAATGGTGCTATATTTGTTTGTGCATAGCAAACAGGTATTCACTTGGATATAAGCAAGAACATAATAGAAAGGTGTAAGAAAAACGACCGTAAAGCGCAGCAAATGCTTTACAAAGTTTTTTCATCTAAGATGTATGGCGTATGCTTACGCTACTATCCAAATGCTGAGATTGCCCGTGATATTCTACATGATGGTTTTATAAAAGTTTTTCAGAAAATTCGTTCTTATAGGTCAGAGGGTTCTTTAGAGGGTTGGATTCGGAAAATTATGGTTAACACAGCACTTGAGTACCATAGGAAGAAAAAGGAGCATGTTGAGATTAACCTAACTAGCGCATACAATTCTCATTTTGAGCATAGTTTTATTCAAACTGATTATCAATTTCTATTGAAAATAGTTTCAACCCTTCCAAAGCAGTATAGAATTGTATTCAACCTATACGCCATCGAGGGCTATTCGCATAAAGAAATTGCAGAATTATTAGAGATTTCTGAATCAACAAGTAAGTCGAACTACAGTAGAGCAAGGGCTATTTTAAGGGAAAAAGTGAGCCAGATTGAAAAGTATGAGCATTATGCACTTTTATAAACCAGGACCGTTTGAGGAGTATATAGCAAAGCTATCTGCCATTAGCACTTGCCCAATACCTGATGCTTGGGAAGGGATAAGCAAAGAATTGGACAAGCTAGATAGCCAAAAAAGGTTGCGTATTATTAAAACTTTTTCAATTGCAGCATGTATCCTTATACTAATAAGCATCGGCGTTCCAACACTTATCATAACCTCTTCTAAAATTCTCCCCTCAGAATTTAGCCATAAGATTACCCACTCTTACGAGAAAACAAAAACGCTACCCACTATCACGGCACAGAGTATTGCTTATGGTGCAAAACCAAACTCTAAGGATAAAATTTCGCTAGTACTACAAACCAGTAACGAGGTTAACAGTGAAAACTTCCCTCCCTTTTTAGAAGAAGAAGAAGAAGAAGAAGAAGAAGAGACTGAAATGACAGAAAACGCAGTACCCTTAAGTACCGAGGATAAAGATGCCGACAAAAAAGCAATGCAATTATTAGCACAAAGTGGCAATATAATCAACATCAATAAGGGGAGCGTAACGATAACTAGCACGAAAAAAAAGACAGGTAAAAACCCTTGGAGTCTAATCGGTTATCTGAACCCAGCCCTCTCGCACAATGCATACAGAGCGCTTAACAGCCAACAGAGCCCTAGTGAGACTGGAGCGTGGATGATTGGCGGTGATCTTCTATTTAGGAGGAAAATAGGTGAGTTTTTCTCTATATACTCTGGTGTCTCAATAAGCCCAACAGGCCAAGACATTAACAATCTGATACTTTTAAAAAACCAGAGTGGCGATGTTGACATGAACAACTTACACGCAAATGCCTCAAACAGAACTGTTTATCCCAACAATAGTTCTACCACAATATCAAATTTCTCTGACCAATCCAATATATCCGAACCTCTTCCCCATTCATCTTTGGAAAACACAGTTAACATTCAGCAAAGATTTTATTACATGCAAATCCCCTTTATTGTTTCATCAAACGTAAGTGCAGGGATTTTTGATATTGAATTTAAGCTAGGCTGTGCTGCTGGAATTCTGGTAAACAACAAGTTTGAGGTATACGGTACTCGTGGTCGTTATACGGGGAAGACAGAAGAAATTCGGAAGTATAACGCATCGGCAATTGCTGCTATTAGTGTTTCAATTCCCGTAACACGGCAGATTGACCTAATTGTTGAGCCCAACATTCAATTATACTTTAATCCCTACCAAAACAAATCAATGACCCACCCGTTCGCTTCATCGGTAAAGGTTGGGGTTGGGTATAGTTTCTAACATTCCCAAATGTTCACTCTTTGTGGTTTAAGAGAATCATTTTAAAACCTCTTCAAGGATTTTCTACTCTCCTTTCTCAAAACTTTAAAATCAACACGAGATAACCAACATAGTATCTATGTTTGCTATAAAAATAGGGCTGACCTAGCAGCCCTATCATAATACAAATTAACCTATTTCTTAATGTCTAAAAGTTTGAGCATAAAGGCATACTCAAAGGCCACCTCGTGGAGTGCTTTAAAACGTCCAGATGCACCACCGTGCCCAGCTTCCATATCTGTTTTTAAGAGCAATAGATTATCGTCGGTCTTCATCTCCCTAAGCTTTGCAACCCATTTTGCAGGCTCAAAATACTGCACCTGCGAGTCGTGATAGCCAGTGGTAATCAGCATGTTTGGATAGGCCTGAGCGCTAACCTGATCGTATGGTGAATACGATTTCATGTAGAAATAGTATTCAGGAATATTAGGATTCCCCCACTCATCATACTCGCCTGTGGTTAAAGGTATTGATGTGTCGAGCATAGTTGTTACCACATCAACAAACGGAACCTGTGCAATAATACCCTTGTAAAGGCTTGGCGCCATATTGGCAACTGCGCCCACAAGCAAACCTCCTGCACTTCCGCCCATTGCGAATAATTTATCGGGACTGGTAATTTTTTCATCAATAAGAAATTGCGAGCAATCGATAAAGTCGGTGAAGGTATTCATCTTTTTAAGCAATTTACCGTTATCGTACCATTGGCGGCCTAACTCCTGTCCGCCACGAATATGGGCAAGAACATGAACAAATCCCCTGTCAAGCAGGCTAAGCCTTGCCGAACTAAAGTATGGGTCCATTGATGCGCCATACGACCCGTATGCGTAGATAAGGGCTGGGTTATTCCCATTAAGTTCTGTGTCTTTACGGTAAACTATCGACATAGGAACTTTAACGCCATCCCTAGCAGTAACCCACAAACGTTTAGACTCATAATTGTCGGACGAAAACCCTCCTAAAACTTCGGTTTGCTTGAGCAACTCTTTACTGCGAGTACTCATATTATAGTCGTAGGTTGACGATGGCGTTGTAAGCGATGTGTATCCATATCTAAGCAACTCAGTATCGTACTCGGGATTTACGGATATCCAAACTGAGTAAACCTCTTCCCCAAAATCGAGGTAGTGTTCTTCTGTGGTACTCTGGTTGATGATTCTGAGCTGATTAAGTGCATCTTTACGTTCATCGACAACAAGATAGTTGCCAAAAACCTCTATACCCGACAGTAAAACATCCTTACGGTGGGGTATCACCTCCTTCCAATTACTTTTCTCGGTTCTGTTCACAGGAGTCTCCATCAACCTGAAGTTCTCTGCATCTAGGTTTGTTACTATATAAAACTTATCACCGTAATGGGTAAGCATATATTCAAGCCCACGCTCTCTTGGCTGTATTACCTTAATCGTGCCATAAGGATTATTAGCATCAAGGTAGCTGAACTCTGTACTAAGCGTACTTGCTGAACCAAAGAATATATATTTTTTAGATTTAGAGTTGTAAACAAAAGCGTAGAATGCCTCATCATTTTCCTCGTAAACCAGCTCATCCTTACTCGTATCCTTATTCTCTAAGGAGTGTCTAAAAACCTTATCGGGTCTTAGCATCTCATCCTTAACTGAGTAAAAAATGGTCTTATTGTCATTGGCCCAGGCCACCGAACCTGATGTGTTCAATATCTTACTGTCGAGCAACTCACCTGTTGATAAATCTTTAAAATAAATGGTGTACTGCCTACGGCTAACCGTATCAACTCCATAGGATAAAATTTGGTTATTGGGCGAAACACTTAAGCCCACAGCCGAGAAGTATGAATGATCGCTTGCCAACACGTTTACATCAAGCATAACCTCCTCATCTGCAGTCAGGCTGTTTGGCTTACGACAGTATATTGGGTACTCTTTCCCCTCATCGTAACGGGAGTAATAGTAGTAGCCATTCTCAAAGTACGGAACCGATTCGTCCTGCTCTTTTATCCTACCCTTAATCTCCTCAAAGAGCTTATCCTGAAGTTTATCTGTTGATTTCATTACAGACTCAGTATAATCATTCTCAGCGTTCAGAAAAGCCAAAACCTCTTCGGTATCGCGTTCATTCATCCAGTAGTAAGGGTCAATGCGAGTATCACCATGCATTACCATTTCATATGGTTTTTTGGCTGCAATGGGTGGCTTGGTATTGGTTGTGCAACTCGACACCAATAGAGCAACAAGGCTAACCATTGCCAAAGATGTGAAGATTTTCCTATTCATTGATTTTAGTTTTAAGTGGGTGTTAATTCTGTTTTTTCTATTGATTAAAACATATTAAAGGTATACAAAAATTACAAAGACTTAAACAAATAGGCTATACGTTTGTTTCATGAATACTTTATTAAGTTGAACGTTATTTTAACGCTTAAGCATAGATATATGATTTTAAAAAATATTTACTTAAGTTTTATTGTCATTACCATAATGGCATCGGCTTGCACACATGCGGAGAAAAAGGATGACGAGAGGAATAGAAAAGTTCCAATTGTTGACTTTTCGGGAGTTGAGCCTTTGCTAAATATTAAGAGCGATACAACCTATATTATTAACTTTTGGGCAACTTGGTGTGCACCTTGCGTTAATGAATTACCCTACTTTGAGCGAATTGCAGAGAAATATAGTCGCAAAAAAGTTCGGGTTATCCTTATCAACCTCGATTTTCCGAATCACTATGAGTCAAGACTAATGCCATTTATCGATGAGCACAAAATTGCATCTGAAATTATTATGCTTGACGACCCCGATGCAAACAGCTGGATAAATCGGGTTGATACAAGCTGGAGCGGTTCAATACCCGCCACGTTAATCTGCAATAAGACAAAACGAGAGTTTTTTGAAAAAGAATTTAAATACAATGAACTGGATAGCATTGTTAAACAATACCTTAACTAAATCGCTTAACTAACCAAACACTTATTTTGCTATGAAAAAGATTACTTTAACCATTAGTTTTGTTGCACTTGCAGTGGCACTAGCCTTTAGCCAAGGCTATAAAGTAGGAGATAAAGCAGCCGACTTTAAGCTCAAAAATGTTGATGGCAAAATGTTATCAATGGCCGATTTTAGCGATGCCAAAGGATTTGTAGTAATATTCTCGTGCAACCATTGTCCCTACGTAATTGCCTATGAGGATAGGATGATTGAGCTGCATAACAAGTATGCACCAAAGGGATTTCCAGTTATTGCCATCAATCCAAATGACCCAGAGGTGCAACCGCAGGATGGTTATGAGCTGATGATTGAGCGAGCCAATGAGAAGAAATTTCCGTTTGCCTATCTTTTCGACGAAGGGCAGAAAGTGTATCCTGTTTATGGAGCAACCCGAACCCCTCACGTTTATCTTTTAAACAAAAACGGCAACGATTTAATTGTTGAATACATTGGCACCATCGACAATAACTATAAGGATAGATCGGAAGAGCGTCGTGTAGGGAAAGAGTGTAGAT
>CALGIR010000204.1 GCA_937915475.1 uncultured Bacteroidales bacterium | reverse complement strand
AAGGGATATAGAGGGTTTTTAGGTAATTCTTAAAAACTTTCGGATGCTAGTGAAAAGACACCAGCTATGGCACCATATATTAATGCCTTAATAAGGGGTTGCACTATGCCTCCCGTTAGCTCAATTCGAGAGAAAAACCCTTTAGGGTTGAGCAATACATCGCGCGAACTTGTAATAAACTCCTTAAAATCGAAATCTTTCTTATTTTCCATCATATTGTTTTTTAGTTTGTTAAGCTAAGTTAAATGTCTTTGTTAGTAAAAGCAAGTAAACATTAATTTTATATTTTTTCAGGAGGGTATCCCTTAGCGCTATTAAGGAGATAACATACTTGAAATCAATCTTACATCCAAAGTTAGACATCAGAAACAAACAAGTAAAAGTATAATTTGCACGCTGAGTTTAGGGCATGTTGTTTATTCGCTTCATTCCAGTTTCATTCGTACAACAATAGAAATACATGCATTAAAAAAAGCCTCTGCGAAATCCACAGAGGCTTTTTTGAGTCAATATAATTATATTAACCTAACGACTGTCCTATAAGGAATACGGCTGCAAGCGATACAATAGCGTATAGTTCTGGGAATACGGCTAGAATTAGCGTATTACCAAAAACTTTGTGACCAGACCCAATGGCAGCAATGCCGTTTGCACAAACTTGTCCTTGACGAAGCGCAGAGAACAAACCAACAAACCCCATTGCGATCCCAGCTCCAAAAATAGCAGCAGCTGCAGCCCATGTAATTTCAGGTGTAAGGTATGGTGCAAGCATAAAGTATCCAGCAAATCCGTATAAACCCTGAGTACCAGGAAGTGCGCTAAGCACCATGTAGTTCCCAAAAGCCGAAGGATCCTTTTTCATAGATCCGATAGAGGCGTTACCGCCAAAGGTTACGCCGTATGCGCTACCAACACCCGATAGGATGATCATAATACCGATTCCGATGTAAGCAAAAATAATTGGTTCCATAATGTACTAGTTTATTGTTATTTAAATAGTTTAGCTAAACTGTTTGTTTGATTTTCTTTTTAAAAGGTTGATAGGTTTTTCCTCCACCAATAAAGCCTGCGTTTTTGTAAAACTCAACAAATATTAAACGCATTGGATGTACTAGCGAACCTAGTGTAGCCATAAATAAGTTTATGGAGTGACCTGCAATCAGAATAAGAATAGTTACAATTGCTCCAACCACTGGTATATCAGGTGCCATGCCAAAAGCTAGACTATTGAAAACGCTTCCTAGGATAGCACTTGATAAACCGAGGGCAAACAGACGGATATACGATAGAATATCGCCAAACAATCCGGTAACCATATTATATATTCCCCAAAGACCGAGTCCGAAATTTACAAAAGGATTTTTGCCTGGACTATTGAAGAATAATATGCCAATAGCCGCTACACCTAATATAATTTTATGGGCTAAACCCATAAATTCAACGTTTACTCCCTCTACCATGGATAAACCATAAAAAGTTCCTGAGCCAAGGATTAGAAGCAGCCAACTGAATGTTGTAATGGAATGCATCCAACCCCAAAGCCTTATTTCATTAGCAGCTTTAACGAACATACCAAAAACAATTTGGATTGCTCCAACAATAAGCGCTAAAGCAAAAAGCTGGTTTTGGTCAAGGAACATGTTTTTAAATTTCTGAATAAATGGAATTTCAACGTTGACCAGCTCAATGCCAAAAAATGTTCCGGTAATGATTCCAAAAATAATAGTTGCCAAGGCTAACCACTGAACAAGCGAAAGTATGGGGCGCATCTTCTTGTTAGCCTTACGCTTAAAAATTGCTGCACCAAACAACAGAACGAGACCGTATCCTGCATCGCCAAGGCAAAAGCCAAAGAACATCATGAAGAATGGGGCAAAAAGCGATGTAAGGTCTAGTTCTCCATAGGTGGGATTTGTAAATAGGCTTCCAATAGGCTCAAAGAGCCTAGCAAATCGGTTGTTTTTGAGCAAAATAGGGGCGCTATCTTCTCTTTTGGCTCTTTCGGATACATAAATAATACTTTCCTGCTCTATGAATTCAACAAACTCATCGTTTTTAGGCTTGGGAACCCAACCGGTTAAAATTAACACCTTGTCCTCGGCCTGTTTTTCGGCGCTTAGGGTTACTGAGTTAATCTCAAGCTGGTTTACCAACTCATCTTTAGAGGCCTCGAGCTGAGCCACAAAACTGCTTAACTCGTTTATGCGACTCTCAATTTCGCTAATTCGGCCGCGGTGGGTGGCTATTTCAGTCTCTTTCCCTGATGCGGAGTAGTTTGGAATCTTTACTTCAACAGCTTCAATAGGTAATGAGGCGTCCTGATCATACTGTTGAATCCAAACAAAGTAAACTTGTCCTGCTTCATTGTTAATAACCTCTACGGTATAGTCTTCAAGTAGGCTTTCGTCGAAGGCCTTCTCGTTAGTTACGTAGAACTTAATGTTTAGGCCTGAGTCGCTTAATTTTCTAAGAAGGTCGATATTGAAATTCCCCCAGGGACGAACATCATTTAAATCTTTCTGCGCTCTACGTATTGAACTCTCAACCTGTTCTTTCTCTTTTATCAGGTCTTCGTATTCATTGAGAACGGCATCGGAATTCAATGGAGCCACCTGACCAGTCTGGTCTATCTGCGCTGCTCTAATCTTTAGGTCTTTTAGTGTTTGGGTGTAACGATTGATTTCGTTTATGAGGTTGCGTTCCTCATCGGAAAGCACCTTTGTATGTCTTTCAACATCAACCAATCCCATTTCCTGCAACCTGCTTAAAAAAGAGTCAAAATCGCGGTGATATACCAGAAATCCATATTTAATCATTGGTACAATCATACCTCTACCTCCATTTTCTGCTGTCGATTTTTTACAATTTTCATCGCTGACTTAGCAAGGTTCTCTTCATCCTCCATAAAGCGTTTAATTCTCATTATTGCGCTTTCGTAGCCAGGAATTTGAACCTTTTCGTATAGATTCACCTTTTGTGTGGTCTTCTTTCTTGCATGGTCAAGCAAACGCATTTTTTCGCTATAAAAAATGCTTTCGATACCAACGCTTGCCAACTCTTTAAGTATCTCTACTCCTGCTGGATACCAGAAAGGACGCGCAAATAGGCTGTATTCTTTAACCTTAAAGATAACATCTTGTAATACAGGAATTCGAACCCCAGCAATTTTTATGATGTTTAGCTTAACATCTTCAACGCTAATTAGGTCATGTTCAAACTCTCCCCATAGGCTTACCATGTAGTCGAAGTCGCGCATTTTCTGCTCAAGTTTTTGCTCAAGCTCTTTTGCTTGATCTCTTGCGCGTTTTACTTCGGCTCGTAATGCCGATTCTTTATTTTGAAGAGAAGGCAAAGCCCGTTGGCGAACCTTCAACTGCTTGTCGAGGTCGTTAAGCGATGTTTTATTATACTGAAATTTTATTGCCATTGTAAAACGGTTTTTACTGTTTTGCTGGCCAATATTTATCAACCAACTCTTGACGAATGGCAACCTCTGCCTTTGTAAAATGCTCGGCAAATAATTCCCATCCTATATTAAGCATTGTTTCAATTTCGATATTTACATCAATTGCAAGTAGTTTAATGGAGTAATCGTGTGCAAATTTTAGGCAACGCTCATCGTAATCCGAAAGGTCGAATCCGTTTTCGAGTTTGGTTTTGGCATTTGCAGCATCGGCATAAAGCCTAACGGCAGCGTTCATTACCTGTGGATGATCCTCACGGGTTTTCTTACCAATAACTAACTGCTTTAAACGTGATAAACTTCGGAATGGGTCAACAATCACCTTATTCGTATCGGAGTCGGTACGCAGGAATAGCTGCCCCTCTGTTATATAACCAGTATTATCGGGAATAGCGTGTGTAATATCACCACCGGAAAGGGTTGTTACCGCAACTATGGTAATTGAGCCGCCATCGGGAAATTGAACCGCTTTCTCGTATATTTTTGCTAGATCAGAGTATAGAGAACCGGGCATTGAGTCCTTCGAAGGGATTTGATCCATACGGTTTGATACAATGCTCAATGCATCTGCGTATAGGGTCATATCCGTAAGCAGAACAAGTACTTTCTCATTTTTCTCGGTTGCAAAATATTCAGCTGCCGTAAGTGCCATATCGGGCACCAGTAAGCGTTCAACTTTTTGTGGTCTATGACTTTCCTTCGTATAAAATACTGGT
>CALGIR010000203.1 GCA_937915475.1 uncultured Bacteroidales bacterium | reverse complement strand
GTCCAACATGGGTTACCGCTTTCTGTGGACCAATTGGTTTTATTGGGATAGCAATACCCCATGTTGGACGGCTGATATTCCGAACTGCTAACCATGCAGTGCTGCTTCCTGGTGTAATACTTTTAGGGAGTATTAGCTTGCTTATACTCGACACAATTTCGCAGCTACCAGGGCAAAGCATTTCGCTGCCAATAAATTCGGTGGCTGCACTTATGGGAATACCCATTGTTATTTATGTGGTGCTTAAGAACAAACGATTTACAGGGCTATAACTTTTAGAATGAACAGCAATCCTATTTCCATATCGAACCTATCGTTAGGCTATGGCAAAAACAATCCTTTGCTACCTGCATTCTCTGTTGATGCACACAAGGGAGAATTTATTGCACTAGTAGGGCGAAACGGAATAGGGAAAAGTACATTTATACGAACCATTATTGGCTCGCAGCAACCTTTACATGGAGAAATCAACCTACTAGGTGCTCCCATTAAAAAAATTGGAAGAGCCCAAAGGGCAAAGTTAATTGCCTATGTGCCCTCGGAGCAAGTCCGAATTCCTAATCTTTACATTCGCGACTTTGTATCGCTAGCTCGGTTCCCCCATTTGAGCTGGTCAAAATCACTTAGCCTTTCCGATTGGAACGTGGTGGACAACTCGCTACTACTGGTTGGTATTGAGCATTTAGCTAATAGAGATATTGCTACGGTTAGCGATGGCGAACGACAAAGAGCAATGATTGCATTTGCTTTGGCACAGGATTCAAGTATCATCCTACTCGATGAGCCCACCGCATTCCTCGATTTGCCCAATAAATTTGAGATGGTAAGACTACTATCCAATCTGGCTCGAAATCAGCAAAAAACCATTATCTATTCAACGCACGATTTACAGGGCGCTATAACAGAAGCCGATACAATTTGGATGATGCTTGAATCAGGATTTATCTCTGGATGCCCCGAAGATATTGTGCTTAATAACCATTTTGATAAACTTTTAGGCAATAGCCAAATTGTTTTCGAAAGGGAAACTGGAGCATTCAAGAACTATCGAAAATCTACTGACGAAATTGCCCTTACAGGACAGGATGAAGCCTTTTTTTGGACACAAAAGATGTTAGAACGGCTTGGTTACACTATTACAACCGAACCAAAAGGGGGAATTAAAATTGATTGCTTAAACACCAACAAGCATATTTGGAAGGTTTATATTGATAATATTTTACAGTTTGAAGCCTTTACCCTAACAGAACTCTCGCATGGGCTAATGCAGTATAAATCGCATAAAAACGATAAGATAGATACTTAATAGCCTCCCCTCCACTTATAAACTATTTCTCATTGAATACCTCTTGCGCCGCTCAGTGCAGAAATTATTTCAAAAAATGTCCCCCGCCTAGTGGTCCTTAAAATTATAAAGGGGTGTGATAACATCAATAACTTCAACAGTATCTACAATTGCGCTCTTTATCTCTTCAATTGATTTATACGCTTGGGGCGCTTCGTCCAAAGTTTTCTTTCCAACCGAAGTTGTATAAACATTCCTCATTGAGTGTATATAGTCGTCCATACCAATGGCTTTTTTTGCTTGGGTTCGGCTCATCAAACGACCAGCGCCGTGCGGAGCCGAGTAGTTCCAATTTTCGTTCCCCTTTCCTACACACAATAAAGAACCCTCGCTCATGTTTATTGGGATAAGCAAAACTTCGCCCTTCTCGGCAGAAACAGCGCCTTTCCGCAATATCATCCGCTTAAAGTCAATGTAATTGTGTATGGTTTCAAATCGTTTCGACTCTTGTAACCCTGTTTCTTTTAAAATTATTTCAGCAATAGCACTACGGTTATGTGATGCATATCTTTGAGCAATAGCCATATCGTTCATATAATCGTCAAAATCATCTCCAGCTAAAAAGGCTAGTTCCTTATCAACAACAGGCTTCTTTATCTTTTTTATTTGGGCTGCAATCTCGTCTTCTCTTCCCTCAAATCTTAACTTATCAATTATGCTTTGTGCAATCCTAGTCGTATTGCTAGCATGCCTAATTGCCTTTCTCTGATAGTAATTGCATATATCACTCCCCAACTTACGGCTTCCTGAATGTATAACTAGATAGATAACACCAGCTTTAGATTTACCAACCTCAATAAAATGATTCCCTCCACCAAGAGTACCAATGGAAAGCAAAGCACGCTCTAGGTCAGCATGGTTTTGGCAACGTAGATTTGAAAAGTCAAAATCTTTTTTAGCCTTTTTATGAACTTTAAACCCGCTTGGTATCTCCGTTTTAATCACTTTATCAAGTTCTTTAAAGTCTATCTCCTTTGCTTTCAACTTAACGGTAAGCATTCCACAGCCAATATCTACTCCAACCATGTTTGGTGTAATTTTGTCAGTTATGGTCATTGTGGTTCCTATGGTACAACCCTTCCCCAGGTGGGCATCTGGCATAATTCTGAACTTAGCATCCAAATATGGTTCGAAGTTTATCAACTTCTTAATTTGCTCTAACGCCTCCTTCTCAAGAGTTTTAGCAAATATTAAAGTTTCAATCCCTCTACTGTTTTTAATTATTTTCATGTGTCTATAATTTGTTTTTAAAGATATACCTGTCTACAGACAAGGCAAAAACAGAACACCCTTAGAATTGTCTTTCTCATATATACTGACACTCTTTTCTCGGATGTTACATATTACAAATATACTGAATTTCAAACACTTAAAATATTGACCGGTATTTTCTGATAAATTCAACTGTTCATTATCTGCAATAAAATACAAAATTGATTTCTTTTACCAATAACGTAAATTCAGGTGTTCTACCAACAACTTTTTGTACATCATTGCTTGATGATACAGCGTAAATGTCAAATTTATGTACATTTGTAAAAAATAATTAATATGAAAAAGGGTTTACTGCTCCTACTCGTTGGAACTTTAATTGCAAATTTATGCTTTGGTGGAAGTGATTTTGGATTTTTAAAACAAAAAAGAGATACTCTTCCTAATTCAGCAAAATATTCTGCAGGCAAACAATTGACAAAAGGAGTTTGGTCACTGGGTGGAACTTTGTCGGCAAAATCCAACAGTTTCTCCAATATCGATTTATTATTAGCAGATGTGGAGACTTTTGAACAACGCGCTTTTAATTTACGATTAGAAGGCTCCTATTTTATAAAAGAGAATATGAGCGTAGGTTTAGGCCTTCAGTTTGGAGAAGCTAAAAACAATTTAGTAGTCGACCTATTAAACAACTCATTCCAAAGAGAAATTCGAAATTTCAAGAGAAATTATGGCGTTGTGGGGTTTATTAAGAATCACATTCCTGCATCGCCTAACAATGTTTTCTTTATAACCAACCAAACCGAGTTATTCTATGGTTACGAAAATGGCCCATCCGAAACTTATGTTAGTAACATTTTAGAGCGTAAATACTCTGTAAAACACAGTATGGGCTTAAATATACGGCCAGGCATTCTTATCTTTTTTACAGATAATTTTGCATTCGACATTAACATGGGTGTACTGGGGCTTTCGTTTTCTAAAGAGGATGTGAACTACACATATCCCCCAAACAACATCCCTTCGGAAAACGATCGTAAAAAGAATTCTCAAAATAAATCTACCGATTTAAACCTAAAATTCGATTTACTAAGAGTAGGGTTTGGTTTCTCATATTACTTTTAAAAACATAGAATTATGATAAAAAAAATAATGGGGTTCCTATTCGCAATAGGAATTATTCTGGGTGGATGCTCAACCAAAGAT
The DNA here is from genome assembly GCA_937915475.1 of uncultured Bacteroidales bacterium. Taxonomy (GTDB): domain Bacteria; phylum Bacteroidota; class Bacteroidia; order Bacteroidales; family Tenuifilaceae; genus Perlabentimonas. Next base: position 892 of record CALGIR010000203.1, on the reverse strand, counting down.
TATTTTGGAAAATTATCAGAAAAAGAGATTATTGAGTTTACGTTAGAAAAACAAATTGGAGCCACCATATTTAAGGGTGATAGCATTTTTGTACAAGTAACCGATAATAATCTATTTTACTTGAGCGCCACGAGGATTATAGTATCCGATTACGCAACTGTTTCGCCAGAAGTTGGTGAAAAACAAGATTTCTCTCAGCCTATACCATACACCGTTTATGCTGAAGACGGCAGCAACAAAGTATATTACGTTGTAATGCTAAGGGATGGTGATGGCACAAGCGAATTCCAGCTACCCAATAGCAACTTTAACCTATGGTACGAAACTACTCATAGTACAAAAAAATACTTCGAAATTGGCAGGGATGCCAATGATAAAACTTGGGGTACAGGCAATAAAGGCATAGCAGTTGCTTTATCAATGGGTTCAAATGCTGATTTCCCATCGGTACCTCACGAAACAGCACCCAACCAGTATGCTACCGAATTAACTACGCAAAACATGGGGGCTTTAGCGGCTGGAATACTAGGGGGATACAAAGGAGTTGCAGCAGGAAATGTTTTTGTAGGCATATTCGAAGTTGCCAATTTAACCAATGCTCATCCAGTTTTTGGGTATCCTTATACTGAAAAACCCAAAGCATTTCAGGTTGATTATACCTACACTCCTGCAGAAGGTTTACTAAATGGTAAGCTGAAACCTGTTGATGGTGCTGACAAGCTGGACATGTACCTTATTTTAGAAAAAAGAGAGGAAAATCAAATTAAACGCTTAGGTGTAGCATGGTTTAGGAGCGGTGAACCACAGACAGAATGGAAAACTATTGAGAAAGAAATTAAATATGCGCATGGTGATGCACCCGAGGGTCTAGAAGATTATGAAAAGAGAGTAC